>JAGALI010000208.1 GCA_017625275.1 Clostridia bacterium | reverse complement strand
GCCTCGTCAAGAATCATAACAGGTGGGTCAGCAACAGCAGCTCTAGCAATAGAAATAAGCTGACGCTGTCCTTGTGAAAGACCACTACCATCGCCTGAAATAACAGTGTTATATCCGTCAGGAAGCATGGAAATAAAGGAGTGTGCATTTGCTCTCTTTGCTGCATCAATGCATTCCTCGTCTGTGGCATCAAGCTTGCCGTAGCGAATATTATCCATAACAGTCCCTGTGAACAAATTTACATCCTGTAAAACTATACCCATAGAGCGACGAAGGTCTGATTTTTTAATTTTATTTATATTGATTCCGTCATATCTTATTTTTCCGTCTGCAATATCATAGAAACGATTAATAAGATTTGTAATAGTTGTTTTGCCGGCACCAGTAGCACCAACAAATGCGATTTTTTGTCCAGGCTCAGCATAAAGAGAAATATCGTGAAGCACAATTTTATCCTCTACATAACCGAAATCAACCTCGTTTAATCGGACGTCACCCATAACTCTAGTATAGGTAACAGTTCCGTCTCCGTGAGGGTGCTTCCATGCCCAAACGCCTGTGCGCTCTGGAGCTTCCGTAAGCTCGCCATTTTCGTCAAATCTTGCATTTACAAGGGTAACATAGCCATTGTCAACCTCTGGCTCCTCATCAATAACCTCAAATATACGCTCGGCACCAGCAAGTCCCATAATAATTGCGTTAGCCTGCTGTGATAGCTGAGAAACGTTATTTGTGAATTGCTTTGACATTCCTAGGAAAGGAATCATAGTTGGAATATCCAGATAAGCAGTACCTGAAATTGAAATGTTTGGAACCTTGAAGAAAATAAGCATTGAGCCAACAAATACAAGTAACACATAAAGAATATGTCCGAGATTATTAATTATCGGCATAAGTGTATTCGCGTACTTGTTAGCAGTTGTGGAATCCTTACAAAGCTGGTTATTTAACGCTTCAAATTCAGCCTTTGTATTCGGCTCGTGATTGAATACTTTGTCAACCTTTTGACCATTTATCATTTCCTCAACATAGCCCTCGCATTTACCAAGAGCCTTTTGCTGCTTTATAAAGTATTTTGCTCCACCACCACCGATTTTTTTCGATGTGATAAACATAAGCACCACGCCAAAGAGCACAACAAGAGTCATCCAAAGGCTGAAATAGAGCATAACAAATAAAACAACAGTAAGAATGATACAAGAGGTTATAATTTGAGGAAGAGACTGAGATACAAGCTGACGAAGTGTGTCAATATCGTTTGTGTAATACGACATTATATCGCCGTGCTTATGAGTATCAAAATATTTTACAGGAAGCGTTTGCATTTTGTTAAACATAAGCGTACGCATTCTATGCAAAAAGCCTTGAGTTACAACAGCCATGGTTCTTGTCTGAGTGAACGCAGCAGCAAGTCCTAAAACATAGATTGCAATTAAGAGTAAGACAGCATTTGTAATTCTTGGAAGAACAACGCCAAGTGCTCTTGGAATAGACAATCCTTCGCCAATTTCGTCAAGAGTCAAGCCAACGCGCTCTAAAAATTCCTGCTGATCCTGTTGATTTAACTGCTCAAGCATTAATTGTGGATTTGCCAAATAATAGCCATCTTGTGCAGATGTCAATACATTTTGTTGGAAAACGCCAGGAAGTGCAGTGGCAAGAGCGCTAATAGCAATGCATATTAATACTAAAATAAACTGCTTTTTATAGAATTTTACAACATAGCTCACAAGACGCTTAAAGGTGCCCTTTTTAGCCTTGTGCACTGGCCTTGCCATAGTTCCTTGTCGAGGGCCTTTGATTTGCTTGTTCATTGCATTTTCGCCCCCTTTGTTTGAGATGTATAAACTTCATTATAAATCGCATTTGATTTAAGTAGCTCCTTGTGAGTTCCAATGCCATTAATCATACCATCATCAAGAACGATAATCATATCAGCATCCTCTACAGAGGAAATGCGTTGAGCGATTATAATTTTAGTAGTATCAGGAATTTCCTCTCTCATAGCCTTACGAACAAGGGCGTCGGTTCTGGTGTCAACCGCACTTGTTGAATCGTCAAGAATGAGAATTTTAGGCTTCTTAAGAAGAGCACGGGCAATACAAAGCCTTTGCTTTTGACCACCAGAAACATTAGTTCCACCCTGCTCAATATAAGTATCATATCCGTCTGGAAATGTTGAGATGAATTCGTCAGCGCAGGCAAGCTTGCATGCTCTTACAAGCTCCTCGTCGGTTGCATTTTGGTTTCCCCAACG
>JAGALI010000207.1 GCA_017625275.1 Clostridia bacterium | reverse complement strand
ATAGGTAGAACGCAGGAAATTTTATATCTTATAAGAGAAATAAAGGAAAAGGGTCTTATAAAGGGGCACAGCTTCCCTGTTTATGTTGATAGCCCTCTTGCTGTTGAGGCTACAGAAATTTATGCTAGCAATCTTCACGAGTTTTTTGACAAGGAGGCGCTGGCGCTTCTGGCTAAGGGAATTAATCCTATTAAGTTTAACGGACTTAAGGTGGCAACCTCAACTGACGAGTCTCGCGCAATAAACGAGGACCAAACACCAAAGATTATAATTTCAGCCTCCGGAATGTGCGAGGCTGGCAGAATAAGACACCACCTAAAGCACAATCTATGGCGTGCTGAGAGCACTATTCTCTTTGTGGGCTATCAATCCGTTGGTACGCTTGGACGCAGGATAGTTGATGGCGAAAGCTACGTAAATCTTTTTGGTGAGGAAATTGCCGTACGCGCTGAGATTTCCACAATTGATGGAATTAGCGGTCATGCCGACAAAAATATGCTTATTGATTGGCTTGGTAGTCTTGAGGTGCCACCTGTGCGCGTGTTTGTAAATCACGGCTCTGACGGAGTTTGCGACGCGTTTGCAGGCGAAATAAAGGAAAGGCTAGGCTTCGAGGCCGAGGCTCCCTATAGTGGCGATACCTTTGATACAAGGGAGCAGGCTTGGACGGAGCGTGGTGTTATAAGAAGGGTAACACCTAAAATCGCAAGCACCAAAAAGCGTGCAAGCGTTGTTTACGACAGGCTTGTTACCGCTGGACAAATGCTAATGAGGGTTATTGAAGAATGTCGAGGTGGCGCAAACAAGGACCTTGCACGCTTCACTAGCCAAATCGAGGCTTTGTGCGACAAATACAAAAGAAGCTAAAAAAAGAGGCTGTCGTCAAGCGACAGTCTCTTTAAAATTTTATGCTATACCGAATGCTTATGTATGCAAGGTCGTCATAATTGAGGCGATTTGGTGCGTCCTCGTGCACGGTATAAGAGCATTTTACTCTTTCCTTACTACCCGAAAGAGTTATTAGCCTATCCGTTTTCAAACTTGGCACCGTTATGGACACAAGCTTGATTTTATCATCACGCATGCGTGATTCAAGCTCGCTTACAAACCAAAGCGAATCTCCCTCAAAATACGCCTCCCCTGCGTTCTTTACACCCTCACCAAAGCGAATTATCCTTTGCCTTTGCAAATAAAAGCTAGGCTCAATTCTAACCCTTGATGGTATGCTAATTTGGTCGGTATATTTGAGTGCGTTTTTAACCATTTTCTCGGTTATTCCCTCTGGATATGGTGGCACAAAGCTCAAATCCATTGGTACAAACGCGCCAAAGCGATATATCCCCTTTATGCGCCTTTCTCCCTCTTGTCCATCAAATGTGCCAGCGAGAGCCTTTTTCTTTATGCTTTCCTTTAATCCCTCGTACACGCTATCTAAGTGATTTTTTAATAATGTCTTTTTGTGTTCTCTTATAAGAGCCTTAAGAAGCAATATTGCCTCTGTCTCTTCTGCTGTCGTGGCCTCGAGAGTTTTTAGCTCGTCAAAAAAAGCCATGATTTTCTCCTTTATTAAAAGACTTTAATTTATTTTAGCACACTAACTATTATTTGTCAACACAAATTGACGCCAAGTGGAGATGCGGTGGCAATATGGAGCTCATTTTTTAGATAAAACAGCTACAGGGTGGCGCACGCCACCCTGTTTTTAATAGTTGTATTTCTTTCGCTTTAATATTATAAAGAGAATCGTTATAGAAAACGCCATGAGCTCAGCAACTATT
>JAGALI010000206.1 GCA_017625275.1 Clostridia bacterium | reverse complement strand
GATTATTGCCTGTCTTATATCACACCCACCGATAATAACCTCGTAGGCTGTGCAGGGCGCCTCACTTTTCTTAACTCCAACTCCACTTGTGGAGCTTCCCTGAGGGTCCATATCTATAAGTAAAACCTTGTAATTTAGCACCGAGAGCATGGTCGCAGTATTAATAGCCGAGGTCGTCTTTCCGACCCCACCCTTTTGATTAACAAACGATATGATATGTGCCATTTTTCCCTCTTGCCATTTTCTGTTGGCTTGGAGCGCCATTTTCACCCCAAGTAGTTAGTTTACTAATCAATTTAATTAGTTAAACCTGTTCATATATAAGTATATCACACACGCGCACGCAAAGTCAAGAGAAATAAGGTGTGAGATGCAAGAAAAATTTACCTTTTGCCCCAAAGCCTCTCTATTTCTTCCTTTTTAGGTTGACTAGTCAACAATATTTACAAAAGCAGGCTCTTTTGGGGAAAATATCGGCATATTTTGCCTTGCTTTTAAGAAAAATCGCAAAATCAAGGCTCTGTAAGCTCAAATTTAGCCCCCTTTGAAAATTATACACACGCATTATGCGCAAATTACACGCCCCATCTACTACCAATAGCTCTCCTCTCCCCACCCTCAAAAAGCCAAAGGTCGCCTTACAATACTAGATTTTTTGGAGAAAAAGCAAGAAAAAGCCCTCGGACTACGTTGGTAAATCCGAGGACTTTTTATTAAAAATGTACGATTTTAAGCACAAAAACGAGCGTTTTGAGCCTAACAAAAGACAAATCAGAAATTTTTCAGCCCAAAAACCCATACATGCGCGCATCAGATTCGAACAGCCTCAACCTCTCTATTTAAGTTGGTCCAAGACCTTTTTGCGCCAAAAATGTGCCATTTTCAGCCAAGCAACGCAAGAGTTATACACTTTTTGTATTCTTAGACTGTGGAAAAGTGATTTTGTGCGTGGAAAACTCAAAATCGAGCAAAACCCTTTGCTCAAACGGCTTTTGGGCGCTTTTTTGGGCGCTTTCAGAGCGATTTTATGTCCACAAGGTGTGGAAAACTCGCTCTCTCGGTGGAAAAGTCATACCTTTGTTTCACGTGAAACATTTTGTAAAGCACAAGGCTTATCCACAATTTGTTGTATGAGGCGGGGGTGGACACATGCCAAGATTTTGTCATTTTATTTTCCGTATACAAATTGATGATTGTTTCACGTGAAACATTTGCAGATTTGTGTATCAAAAGCTCTTTATTTTTAGCGTTTTATTTAGTTGCTTTTGCTTCCTAACTCTAAAGCTCAACAGCTTTTTCAAAGATAGTTACGAAGACTTGGTGCACAAAAGCTTGTTATTTTGAGCTTTCCGGTATTGTTTCACGTGAAACATTTTACTTTTTAGGTATTTTTAAGGATTTATTGTGAGCTTTCCTCTGTAGTTGCCTTGTTTGGCACTAAAATTGTCACCTCTGTAAACTCATCGCTCTCAACAACACGGCTTTTTATTGCCACGCCAGATAGCTTTACCGAGCTTATAAGCCTATCAATAGACGCAAAAAATGAGTGCATATCCTTAATTCCTGTGCGTGCCCTCGTTGATTTTTTAGGCTCGTTTGAGAGTGTAATTTCAATCAATTCCTCGCTTTTGGTGACATTTAAGCCATCTTCTATGATTTTATCAAGCACCTTTTCGCGCAGAGCAGGGTCAAGAATACGTAAAAGCGCCCTCGCATGACGCTCCGTGAGATTATTTTCGAGGATTTTTTGTCTTTCCTCGCTTGACAAGCGCAAAAGTCGGAGCTTGTTTGCAACAAACGACTGACTGTTTGATAGCCTTTTTGCTATCTGCTCCTGAGTTAGACCATATGTATCAATAAGCGCTTCAATAGCACTAGCCTGCTCAAAAATGTTCAAATCCTCGCGTATTAGGTTCTCAATAATTGAAATTTCAGCACTTTTTGCCTCATTTATATCAAGAATAACGCAGGGAACAGTGCTCATTCCAAGCTCCCTTGCAGCCCTTAGTCGTCTTTCTCCAGACACAAGCTCATACCCCTCGCCTATTTTTCTCACACAAAGAGGCTGTATGATGCCATACTGACGTATGCTATCTGCAAGCTTTAAAATTGCCTCATCGGCAAAAAGCTTGCGTGGTTGGTTGGGATTTGGGCAGATTTTGCTAACCTCGATTGAGTGTATTTTCTCGCTCGGCGCCTGCTCCATCTGCCTTTGATAGTAAATTGTGTTCATTTGTTCTTCCTTTCATTTTAGTTAGTTTGCTAACAGTTTTTATTAAAGCATAGCTTTAATAAATTTTGTAGAGCGCGACGAAAACGGATAGAGAAGTGGAGGGGCTACATTTGTAAATGAGCCAATGTCACTTATCTTTAACACAATTGACAAGGAGCCATCTGGTATTCACTAGGCATCAGATAATCGTTGTGCCCTTTAAGGCTTACGCATGGTGCACCCCTTGTGCTTTCCAAGGAGAAGCCATTAAACACCTTATTTAGCTCTTACCCTTTTATCTCTTTTTGGAAGCTGTTGTCGACAGGCGCGCCTACAAGAGATAACGAGCAATCATTTTTTGTCATTTCCATTCCCGTCAAGATAAATTTTACCATTTCTCGACTAAGCACTCTGCCGAAAACGGCTGTCTAATATAATTTTCTTTTGAGGCTTTTTGCGACCCTGTGCTATTTTTGTTATCTTTTTATCTCTTTTATCGCTTTTTGACATAATATATCTTCAAATATGATAAACAAACCCCATATTTTTGCATATTATATATACTGTGTGTATCATTAATGAGACAATCTTAAGTATGTTTAACTTATTTTAAATTAATTATTAACCAATTTTGTAAAAACTAACTAAATATTGTTTTTTTTATTGTTATATATATAAGGAGTTTTTGTGCAAGTTAACAAAATTTAGGAATTATTATTGATTTTTCCCTCATTTTTGTGATATACTTATATCAGTAAACTATAAAAATACTAGTTTACAAAAATTCATTCAAATAATTTTTTAAAAAGGAGACACGAAAAAATGAAAAAAAGAATTTTTTCCCTTTTGCTGGTGATACTCATGCTTGTATCCCTTGCTCTTGTTTCCTGTGAGGATGAGGAAGAGCCTGCTGGTCCAGTTGGCACTACCATGACAACTCCACAAGGCGTTGTAATCCCTACAGAAAAATTCTGGGGCAAATTTGGTCATGTTGAGACTCCAGCAACAACAGTAACAGTAGGAGAAAAGGTAACTCTTCCTGTTGGCGCTTCACTTTATGGTGGTGGTAATGAATACTATAATGTATATCGTGATTACGTTTACAACGATGAAAACGATCTAACAGCAACAGATTACTACCTACTCTTCAAGGAAAACGGCAAGACCGTTAAGTTTACAGTTCCTGAATATCCAGCACTTACTGGTGATGAATCACAGGAAACACTTGATGCAAGAATTTCAAGCTTTATCTTCAATTCATATGATTCCCGTGGTATTGAGCTTGTAACTGTTGCTACATACTTTGGCTATGCTGGTGAGTATGACCTCACAGCTTACTACCTTGATGGTACAACAGCATTCACTCTTGACGATTATGGCAGTTCCGACCTTAGCATTTCTGATTATTGGTATGGAGAAGGTAACTCTGACTTTGCTGAAATTGGCCATTTCATCTTCAGAGTTGATTCATCCTACAATTTCTATGGCGAGGATGAGGTTAAGCTCACACAAATTGTTGACCTTGAGACATCAAACGCTCCTATGTCTTATTTTGAAGATATGTCCTATGACAAGAACGCTAACGAATACTACATTTCAAATGAAACAGGAATCGTTATTTTCGATGGCAACCTCGTTTTGAAGAATATCATTAAGTATGAGACAGTTCTTGGCTCTACAGTTAAAGTTCAAACACTTTCAAACGGCAACAAGTACATCACAGAAACCTACTCTGTTCCTTCAACAGTTGAGGATTACACATACAGCAAGGAAACAACAAAGTATGTTGTTAAGGCTGGTATCTACTCTGTAGCTGATGGCTACAAGGCAGTTGATGCTCCTGAATTTATCGGTGACATTGAAAGTGTATCTGATTTCCCAGAGGAAATGGCTGTTCTTGACGCTTCTATTAAGAACATTTTGTCAGGCTCTATGATTGCTGCTGACAAGACCCTTGTTTCTATGAAGGACATGGTTGTTCTTGATGACGACGCTAAGCCAGTAAAGATTCTTGAGAGAGACCTCTTGAACCAATACTACTACACATTTAAGACTCCATTCGGCGCTATCATCACATATAGCGATTTTGAGCAGAATGTAGTTGACGCAAACGGTGCAAAGATTGCATCACTCCCATACTATCACGAAATCAACAATAAGTGGATTGTAACAGAAACAAATGTATATGACGCTTCAATGAACTCCATTTATGAAATCCCTGCAAATCGCGAGCTTGAGCTTGTAATGCCTGATTCTATCATCTTTATAGAAAAGGGCGTTGACGACGCTAAAAACAGCGTTGAAAAGACCATTCTTTGGACTGGCGTAGGTCAGGAAAAGGTTCTTGCTGAATCTGAGCTTGCTTCAAATCAGCTTGTAATAAAGGAAAATTACTATGTAATCTACTCTATCACAAATGATGGCAACTATAACGCTACTGTTTATGCTTCAAATGGTACAGAGCTTCTTAGCATTGTAAATGCAGAGACTAGACCAAGCTTCAACTCTAATTCTATTTCTTACGAAGTTGAAAACAATACAACAGGCGATAATGTTTACGTATATGTTCCACTTACAATTAACAAATAATCAAGGAGGAGCAATATTATGAGAAAAAGAATTTTATCTCTTGCTCTTGCTTTAGTTATGTTGTTCTCTCTAGCCTTTGTAGGCTGTAAAGAAGACGAGCCAGCTCCAGAGCCAGCTCCAG
>JAGALI010000205.1 GCA_017625275.1 Clostridia bacterium | reverse complement strand
TTTTCCGTCCTCCTTGGATTCAAGAGACAAAATAACCTCATGTGGATTGTGCTCCTTAATGACGTTTTCAAGGTCCTTATAATCTCCAAGCTTTTTAAATCGAGGCTTTTCTTCGTCAGAAACACATCCAATAATTCGATATCCAAAATGTAGGTTATCATTAATTTGTCTTGCATATTCTACAGCACCATAGCCATTACCAACAATCAAAACATATTTTGGGTTTTTATTTTTGATACGGATATAGTGAAGTATTTTTGTTGCTATTATCTTTCTTACGCACAATACAACAAGCGAAATCAAGCAAATAGCAATTGTAAGCAGATAATTTTCTGTTGTTCTATTAGTCAAAAGCGACATAACAACAACGGAAATTCCCATCACAAAGGCCTGTGCCAAAACAATCTTCATTATTTGTGACATAAGTCTTTCCCAACGCTTTGCTGAATACAAATCAAATATAAAATACATAGCGCTAGCTAAAATTATAAGAAGCGCTCCTGTAACTATAGATTGCTCATTTATATTGTATCCAAGCCATTTTTCAGCAACAAAATAAGAGCCCGCAAGAACACAAATATTTAAAAAGAAATCGACAAAAGCGCCAAGATATTTTAATGATGTCTTATTGTTTTGTACCATATCTTCCCTTCCTTATTTTTGAGTTTTCGAATACTCCTGATATTTGTCGCACACCTCAATTGAATCGCCCTGCATAACTACCTTTCCGTTTTCTATCCAAACGGTTCTTTGACAAAGCTTTTTTATTTGGTTCATGTTATGCGATACGATTATAAAGGTTACTCCATTTTTTTGTAGTTCCTCTATTTTTTGCGCACATTTTAGCCTGAAATTTTCATCACCAACAGCTAAAATCTCATCAACAAGCAAAATATCTGGCTCTACATCTATTGCGATTGCAAATCCAAGTCTTGCAACCATTCCAGATGAGAAGTTTTTAAGAGGAACGTCTATATAATCCTCAAGCTCAGCAAATTTTACAATGCTATCGAACTTACTTTTGATTTCTTTATTTGTATAACCGAGAATTGCGCCGTTCAAGTAAATGTTCTCTCTTGCCGTAGCCTCATAATCAAAGCCTGCACCAAGGTTCAAAAGAGGTGCTACCGAGCCACGAACCTTGACAGAACCACTTGTTGGGTCTATAATCCCAGTTATTATTTTTAAAATTGTGGTTTTACCCGCGCCATTATGGCCAATAAGACCAACACTTTCACCTTTTTTTACCTCAAAAGAGATTTCTTTGAGGATTTCTTTCTTTTTTTTGTTAATTTTGCCCTTAACTAAGCGCACAAAAAATTCCTTTAAACTATCTACCTTTTCGGACTGCATGTAATATTGCATTCCAACCTTATCAAGCTCTATAATAGGAGCTTCTTGTTCAGTTGTTTGTGCAATCACTATATCTTCCACAGAAGCCTCCTATCTTAGCTTAAATACTAAAGATAAATTTCTTTTTTGTAGCAGTAAATACAATAACTCCTACAAGTGCAAATATAATTCCTATGATATAAAGATCTCCTAAGCTAGCAAAAACTGACGACTCATGAAGCATGCCAAGATTTGCACGATAAGTGATATCTCTAAAGTACTCAATAAAATATGCCATTGGATTAAGCTTTATAATAAGTCCCATGACAATTCTCTTCCAAGGCTCATCCCCCACGGTCTTAACCATATAAAATATGGGTGTTAAATACATCCAAAGCGTCAAAAACACATTATAAAAATGCATTACATCTCTAAAGAAAACATAAAGAGCTGCCAGAAGCAAGGAAATTCCAAACATAAACAAGAATAGTGCTGGGAGCATTGGAATTGTCAAAAGCAGGCGTGCACTGAACACGGACCTCCCTGTTTCCTCAACAGTATTTATGCTAACAAATCCCATAACTGCTATTAACGCGACAAATGAGAATAAAAAGTTTACTATCGCGCTAAGGTTACAAGAAAGTGGGAAAACGCTATATGCAATTTTATTTTTAGTTAAAAGTCCTCTGTTATAAACAAGCGAGGTAAGGGATTGAGTGGTTGCAGCCCTCATTGTGTTAAAGATGATATTACCACAAAGAAGATACAAAAGATATGTTACATCATTATTGTATCCAAATACCGTACCAAAAACAATAAACATAACAAACATGTTAAGAAGAGGGTTCAAAATTGTCCATAGTACACCTATTGCCGAGTTGCGATACTGTAGCTTT
>JAGALI010000204.1 GCA_017625275.1 Clostridia bacterium | reverse complement strand
TCACTATTGTATAAATCTGCACCCTGTGTGTTTTTATCATAGGAAAAACCTGTTAAAACGGCTCTTTTTGGACCCATATTGCAAAGAGCCCTTAAAACTCCCTTGATATAATCCTCATCATAGCTTTCCTTGTATTCGATTCCAAGCATAAGTGACGCTTCAGTAAGATTGGGGACAACAATGTCAGCAACAGCGCAAAGCCTCGCCATGTGAGCAGGAAACGCATCATCAAAGCCAGTATAAAGCCTGCCGTGGTCACCCATTGCAGGGTCAACAAACAGAAGCGTGCCATTCCTTCTAAATTCCTGCGCAAAATCAATTACATAATCTATCTGCTCTTTAGAGCCAAGATAGCCTGTGTAAATTGTGTCAAAATGCAGATTGTATTTTTTCCAGTGCTCCTTGATTTTTGGGATATCCTCACTAAGGTCACGGAAGGTAAAGCCCTCAAAGCCGCCGGTATGTGTCGACAAAATCGAGGTTGGAATAATAGCGCACTCAATACCCATTGCCGAAATGATAGGCAACGCAACGGTTATGGAGCATTTTCCAAAGCAGGAAATGTCTTGAATAGTAACAATTCTCTTCATAAAAATCACCTCATGCGAAAATTATACAACCAGCCACAAAAAAAGTCAAGTAGCTTTGCTAAAAAAACAAAATATCACAAAATTTTACCAAGCTATTTACAATTTGGAAAATATGTGTTAATATATATACGATAAAAAATTCAAGGAGATACATATTATGCAAAACAAAGTAATCGTTGAAACAAGTGCACGTCACGTTCACCTCACAAGAGAGCATGTAGATGTTCTTTTTGGCGCAGGACATCAGCTTACCTTCAAGAAGGATTTGAGCCAGCCTGGTCAGTTCGCATGCGAGGAAAGAGTAAGCGTTGTTGGACCAAAAAATACAATCAAGAATGTAATCGTTCTTGGCCCAGAAAGAAAGGCTTCACAGGTAGAGGTATCACTCACCGATGCTCGTAACCTTGGTGTAGTAGCACCAGTTCGCGAGAGTGGAGATGTAGCAGGCTCGGGCGCTTGTAAGCTTGTTGGCCCATGTGGCGAGGTTGAGCTTACAGAGGGTGTAATCGCAGCAAAGAGACACATTCACTTTACTCCAGCAGAGGCTGAGGCAGCAGGCGTTGTTGATAAAGAGGTAGTAAAGGTAAAGATTTCATCTGAAAGAACAACAATTTTTGACGATGTAGTAGTAAGAGTAAATCCAGCATTTAGCGCTGCTATGCACATCGACACAGACGAGTCAAATGCATCATGTGCATTCGGCGAGGTTTATGGAGAAATTATAAAATAATCAATCCAAAATATAAGGGACGCTCATTTGGGCGTCCTTTTTATGTATCTTGACAAAAAAGCAAATGTATGGTAAAATATACATAACTATGCGAATTGGAGATAAAAATGGTCGAATTTTTAGACAAAGACTTCCAAAGAGAAGCTACATCATTAAAGTATATACTTACTACACCAACCAATTTTGACAAAGGTGAGCAATTGCCACTTATCGTTTTCTTGCATGGCGCAGGGGAGCGTGGTGAGGATTTAAACGCGCTTAAAAGATACTGTATTCCGAAGCTGTTTTGCGAAAATCAGGATTATGCACGCGCGCTTACCATATCACCACTTTGTCCACAGGAAAGGACATGGTACGACTATAAGTGGGAGGTAATCTCTCTTATTGAAGGCATAGCAAGCGAATATAATGTAGACAAATCAAAAATCGCACTTTGTGGAATCAGCATGGGTGGCTTTGGCACTTGGGAAATCGCAATGCAGGCACCAGAGCTATTTCATAAGATTGCCCCAATATGTGGTGGTGGAATGAACTGGCGCGCTTGGTATGTAAGAAACCTGCCAATAAGAGTATATCACGGAAGACTTGACGATGTAGTTCCACTTTCACAATCTGAGGCAATGGTTAACTCTGTAAGGGTACAGGGTGGAAGCGTTGAATTTACAATATATGATGACTTAGGCCATTGCTGTTGGGATAGGGCATTTGAAGAGACAGACCTCATTTCGTGGCTTATAAAATAAGAATAGGAGCATATTATGGGAGAGAATATTGCAACTAGCGCAAAGAGAAAAATCAAAAAAATGCTACATATCCTAAATCCTTTGGCAGGAAAGGGACGCGCAACAGAGATAAAAGAAACAATAGACGATGAGAATAGCGTTTATATGTCAAAGTCAAGCGAGGATGCGTCTGATTTTATCATAAAATCCTGTCAAGAAAACCCAGATACCTGCTTTACCGTTTATGGTGGAGACGGAACTGTATTTAGGGCAGTAAACGCACTTATGAATAGCGGATATGCAGATAGGGCATCGCTTAAAATAGTGCCCGTAGGCAGTGGCAACGACTTTGTTCGCTCATTTGAGGGACAAAAGGGCGATTGCCTTGTAGATGTAATGAAATTCAACGATAAATATGCAATCAATGTAGTTAATGTAGGCTTTGATTGCGAGGTTGTGCGCAGGGCTTCAAGGCTTAAGAAAAAGCCACTCATCTCTGGCAAAATGGCATATATCTTCGGCGTTGTTGGAGAGCTTGTTACAAAGAAGCCAATCGACGCAGTAATCACTCTAACCTATCCTGACGGTAGTCAAGAGGTTATTGAGGAAAAAATCCTTCTTGCAGCCGTGTGTAATGGCAAATGGTATGGCGGTGGCTTCCAGCTTGCCCCTGATGCAAACACAGGAGACGGACTTTTAGAGGTTGAAATTGTTCGTAATATTAGTCGTTCTAAATTTATCAGCTTGGTTTCCGATTATAGAAAGGGAACACATGTTGATATTGAAAAGGGCGATGTTAAGGATAAATTCAAAGATATAGTTTACTATAAAAAGTGCGTGGCTGTAAAGATTGAGGGCGTTTGTAGCGTATGCGCAGATGGCGAAATCTTTGAGGAAAAGGTAGTAGATGTAAAGGTAATTCCTGGCGCGCTAAACTACATAAGAGACTAGCCTTTTAAGGGGCAGAGAATTATTTCTCTGTCCTTTTTTACTTTGTAAACATTATACAAATTGCACAAAAGCAAAGCTGAGACGCTGGCAAAAAAATCAAAATTTTTGTGAATTTAGCCATATTGAAATAAAGTCGTAAATATGTTATAATTATAGCAGATAAATATTATACGCCCGTGGGGGCTTACCCACAAAGGAGAAAAATTATGAAAAAGAGACTAGCAATCCTTGCAGTAGTAGTAATGGCACTTATGTGCTTACTTGCTATTTCTGTAAACGCTGAAGAGGTGCTTAATAATGGTAATCCACTTATTACATCTACCAGCGACGAATTTGCAACCGGTGATAACATTAACTATATCACAGGCCTTGCAAATGAAATTTATTTTAACGGCACCTCAAGCCAAGGCAACAAGGCTCTAAGCTTGGAGCAGAGAATGGTGCTAAAAAATGATGATGGTACATATTCCACATTTCCATCAGCCTACCTTTTTAACATTTCAAAGGATGGTAACAAGAGGGCACATCGTTTCCAATGGCTCGATGTAACTCTCATCAATGCCGCAACAGGTCAAAACTATGAGAGTGCAGACCTTATCCGTCTTGAAATTCCAGAGGGTATTGTTGACATTCACCACGACGATAGAAGCGCAAACGCTCGTCTTGGTATGCAAAACTCAACCGACCTTAAGGCAGAAAATTTGAAGTATATTTCTTTCCCTGCATCCTGTACTGGTACACTCACAATGGCTGATTTTGCAAGAGGCATTACTGCTCTTGAAGAGGTTGATTTTAGTAAGATGACAAACCCATATAGCTTCAGCATGGGAACCGCTTTTTACGGATGTACATCACTTTCAAAGGTTACATTCCCTGAAACCTTTAACTCAGATAATGGAAGCATTGGTACATGTCAAATAAATGAAAACATGTTCTACGAATGCCCAATCACAAGCATTTCATTGCCTAAGGAAATTACTACCATTAACAAGTATGCATTTAAGAAATCAGGACTAGTGTCAATTGACCTTTCAGGCTGTACTGCTCTAACATCAATTCTACAAGATGCATTTCGTGAGTGTAAAAGCTTAAAAACAATAAAAATGCCATTGAAATTGAACAATATTGGAGCAGAAGCATTTAGAGATTGCACAGCACTCGAATTTGTTGATTTTGGCGAAAACACAGCGGCAACCTTCCAGTTCCCAGCGCATAGAGCATTCTATAACTGTGGAAATTTAAGGGCTATTTCCTTGCCTGAAAACACAACACATATAAATAATGGTACCTTTGCATTGTGTAAAAAGCTTGAGGCTATTTACCTTGGAAACGCTATAATTCAAATCAATGGAAACAAGGGTGATAGCGCAGGTGATGGCCCAACGTTTGCAGAGTGCGAGAAAATGTATTTTGTAAATGAACCATTTAGCGTAACAAAGGACGATGGCTCCTTCTATACAGTAGAAGAGTGGAAAAATCCAGCAAAGCCTGATGTTTATTATTTCCCATCAACCTTGAAGCGTATTTGTGGTGCTCACAATATTAATTCCTCGTTTACCATGACAGAGGATGGTCATGTTCAGAACGTAGGCGGAGCTGACCTTGCTTTTGTAAAATGCTACAATCTAAACAAGTATCTTGTATTCCCAGAGGGCTTTACAGGTGTAGATGAGGGTACCTTAAATGGTAATAATGAAGCTACTGAAAATGAAAACCAACGCGGAGACACACTTGATTCAGGCTTGTTCCATAATTGCGCAACAGAGTCCAATCCACTTACACTTGTATTCCTTGGTAGAATTGACCGTATTTCATTTGATAGGAGAAATGGTCAAACTAGCTACATGACATACATGTTTGCAAACCCTGCAAATACAAGCTTTGAGAATACAAAAATTGGTACATATTTTGGAAACGCATATTATTCAAACCAAAATGAAATGTATGTTATCTTCTGTAACACAGCTAACTCGGAGGGTGAGGGTGGAATCCTTGAAGGAAACCATGTAAGTGCAAAATATAAAATCAATTTTGTAGCATCCGAATCTGATGCGAACGTTCCTGTTCTTAAGGCAACAGCTGTAGACAAGGTTGACAGTAACGAGGATACAATCGCTGACGAATGGCATGTAATTGATGTAAGAAATGATGACCAAATGACTCCTGCAACCTGTATCGCAAACGCAAAGGGCTTAACCTTCTGCTTCTGTGGTGCTAGCATGGGTGAAATGGAGGTTCCTAACACCGCAACAGGAAAGCACGAATGTGTAGATGATGGCAACTGTACTACTGCATCAGAGAAATGTACTGCCGATCCAAATTGTACATATTTTATCGAGGCTAAGGAGCATGCGCTTGTTCACACACTTGTATACGCAAATGGTGTAGGAAATGCAGGACTCTTTAACCACTACTGTAAAAACGATGGCTGTTACTTGGTAGCAGATACCGATGACGATGGCGAAATCGATGGCGAAATCATAGATAAGCCAATGGATCCAATCATCACAGCAAGAGGATATTCAATCCCAGTTGCTAAGGTTGACTATGTTGGAATCAATGCAGGCTACGCAATTAACAAGACTCTCTTTGACCTATACAAGACATTAAACGCTGGTGTAGAGTTTGAAATTAAGCTCTTTATGGTAAATAGTAAGATTGATGATGAGCTAATTGCAAAGGTTCTAAATGGTGAAACACTTACGCTTGCAACAGGCGTTAAGGGTTTTATGCTAAAGGTTGAATCCTTGGATTACAGCTCAATCAATATCGAGATAAGAGGCTTTAATAATGCAACAGAAGAGGGTAGCTACTATAAATTAGAGCTTATCTCTGCAATGGTTGTTAGACAAACAAAGGAAGGTCAGACCTTGAGAACTGATTACATTCAGTCCAACCTCATTGATGGCTCAGCTAAAACCGAGACAATTGATGGCGTAACCTATAATATCATAACAGCTAAAGCGGTTTATGATTCGCTTTCAACGGTAGAATAATCAATAAAAAGCACCGAGCAATCGGTGCTTTTTATATGAATTTAAGGACACAAAAAATCCCCGAAAAATCGGGGATTTTATTTTATTCAAATTACTTTGAAAGTCTGTCCTCAAGAGCCTTGAGCTCGTCATACATTGTCTTAGGAACTCTATCGCCAACCTGTGCGTAGAACGCCTTAATGTTTTCAACATCCTCAAGCCAAGAAGCCTTGTCAACGCTGAGAAGACCCTCAACAGTGTCCACATCAAGGTCAAGACCCTCAATGTTGATGTCCTTTGCGTAAGGAACATAACCGATAGCGGTCTCTCTTGCATCAACCTTATCCTCACAACGAGCAAGAATCCAGTCAAGAACTCTCATGTTGTCACCAAATCCAGGCCAAATGAAGTGACCCTCATCGTCAGTTCTGAACCAGTTAACATGGAAAATCTTTGGAGCGTTAGGAATCTTCTTGCCCATATCAAGCCAATGCTGGAAGTAGTCACCCATGTTGTAGCCAACAAATGGACGCATAGCCATTGGGTCACGTCTTACAACACCAACAGCACCAGCTGCAGCAGCAGTAGTCTCGGATGCCATGATAGAGCCAACGAAGGAGCCGTGTTGCCAGCCGAATGATTGATATACAAGTGGAGCAGTCTTTGCGCGACGACCACCGAATACAATAGCAGAAATTGGAACACCAGCAGGATTGTCAAATTCCTTAGAGATACAAGGACAGTTCTTTGCAAGGGCTGTAAATCTTGAGTTAGGATGCGCAGCACTTGTGTTAACCTTATCCTTCTTATCATACTTAGTCTTATCCCACTTTTCGCCCTTCCAGTTGATGCAATTGTCAGGAGCGTTATCGTTAAGACCCTCCCACCAAACAGTGTTGTTGTCAAGAACATGACCAACATTGGTGAAGATTGTATCTCTCATAGTAGTAGCGAGAGCATTTGGGTTAGACTTGTCATTAGTACCAGGAGCAACGCCGAAGAAGCCGTTTTCTGGGTTGATAGCCCAAAGGCGACCGTCCTTACCAATTCTAAGCCAAGCAATATCATCGCCTACGCACCAAACCTTGTAGCCCTTTTCAGAGTAGGTCTTAGGTGGAATAAGCATAGCGAGGTTGGTTTTACCACAAGCAGATGGAAATGCAGCACTGATGTACTTTGTATCGCCGTTAGGATATTCAACACCGAGAATAAGCATATGCTCAGCCATCCAGCCCTCTTGACGACCAAGATAGGAAGCAATACGAAGAGCAAAGCACTTCTTACCAAGAAGAACGTTTCCACCGTAGCCTGAGTTAACAGACCAAATTGTGTTATCCTCTGGGAAGTGACAGATATATCTGTTATCCTCGTCAATATCCTTTCTTGCGTGAAGACCCTTAATAAAGCCCTCACCATCACCCATAGCCTTAGCAACATGTGCGCCAGCTCTTGTCATAATAAGCATGTTAAGTACAACGTAAATAGAGTCAGTAAGCTCAATTCCATACTTAGCAAAATCAGAGCCAACCTGACCCATAGCGTAAGGAATTACATACATTGTGCGACCCTTCATAGAGCCCTTGTAAAGCTTACCAAGCTTTTCATAGCATTCCTTTGGGTCCATCCAGTTATTTATATTACCTGCATCCTCTTTTGTTCTTGTGCAGATAAATGTTCTGCCCTCAACACGAGCAACGTCATTAATAGCTGTTCTGTGAAGATAGCAGTTAGGAAGAATTTCCTCGTTAAGCTTTTCAAGCTCACCAGTTGAGCAAGCCTCGTCCTTAAGGGCTTGTGTTTGCTCCTCACTACCGTCAATCCAAACGATTTTGTCAGGCTGAGTCATGTTAGCCATTTCTTCAATCCAGTCAAGAATAAGCTTGCTGTCGGTAAGGGCCTTGTTTTCAAATTTCATTTTGAAATACCTCTTTCTTAATAAAAATTTTATTCGATTATAGTATATCAAAAAACCTGCGCTTTTGCAATAGTTTTACAAATAATTTTATACTATAAAAGGAAAAATATACAAAAAATTAATAATATGTGCTATTATATAAACGAGGTGATACTATGGAGATTGAAAGAAAGTTTTTAGTGGATACGCTTCCAGATTTAGATGGCGTCAAATTCGATAAAATAACTCAGGCGTATTTGAGCATTACACCAGAAGCTCGCGTACGAAAAAGAGGAGAAAAATATTACTATACCGAAAAGGGAGAGGGCGCCCTTGTGCGCGAAGAAATTGAGCGCGAGATAACAAGGGACGAGTACGAGACGCTTTTTGAAAAATCAGAGGGACGCGTGCTTGAAAAAACTCGATATTGTATTCCATATTTAGACCATATAATAGAGCTTGATATTTATGAGGGCAGACACGCAGGACTCATTGTCGCCGAGATAGAGTTTTCAAGCGAGGCGCAGGCGCATAGCTTTGTAGCGCCAGACTGGCTTGGCAAGGAAATCACCTACGATATTTCTTTTAGAAATAAAATACTTGCTTGCACTTGACAAAAAAGAAAAGATATGATAGAATGACATAAATGCAATGAACGAAAATAGTAGCTATTGCCAGCTTGATACAGAAAGTAGTCGGTTGATGAGAGACACGCAGGCGCCTTAGTGAATACCTTCGGGAGCTACATACCGAAAGAATAATCAAGTAGGCTATGTCGGATTCCACCGTTATAGGGAGCAACCATTGATTAGGTGGTTATAGAGGTGCTTATGGTAACATACGCATAAAACAAGGTGGTAACACGATTAATTTCGTCCTTGCAGGCTTTTTCTGCAAGGATTTTTTATATTTAAAAAGGATGGTAATAAAAATGCAAATTTACGAAGAGCTCGTTGCTCGTGGACTTATCGCACAGGTAACAAACGAGGGTGAAATTAGAGAAATGGTAAATAACGGCAAGGCTGTTTTCTATATCGGCTTTGACCCAACTGCTGATAGCCTGCATGTAGGTCACTTTATGGCACTCTGCCTTATGAAAAGACTTCAAATGGCAGGTAATAAGCCAATTGCACTTATCGGTGGTGGTACAGCCTATATCGGTGACCCATCAGGTAGAACCGATATGCGCTCAATGATGACAAAGGAAACAATTGAGCATAACTGTGAGTGCTTTAAAAAGCAAATGTCTCGCTTTATTGATTTTGGAGAGGGCAAGGCAATGATGGTAAACAATGCCGACTGGCTTCTTGACCTTAACTATGTTGAGCTTCTTCGTGAGGTTGGCGCGTGCTTTAGCGTTAACAGAATGCTCACTGCTGAGTGCTATAAGCAGAGAATGGAAAGGGGACTTTCCTTCCTTGAATTTAACTATATGATAATGCAAAGCTATGACTTTTTGGAGCTTTACAGAAGATATGGCTGTAATATGCAATTCGGTGGTGACGACCAATGGAGCAATATGCTCGGTGGCACTGAGCTTATAAGACGCAAGCTTGGCAAGGACGCACACGCTATGACAATCACCCTTCTTCTCAACTCAGAGGGCAAGAAAATGGGTAAAACACAGTCAGGCGCAGTATGGCTCGACCCAAATAAGACATCACCATATGATTTCTATCAATATTGGAGAAATGTTGGCGATGCTGATGTTCTCAAATGTATAAGAATGCTCACCTTCCTACCACTTGAGGAAATTGATGCAATGGATAAGTGGGAGGGTAGCCAGCTTAATAAGGCTAAGGAAATTCTTGCTTATGAGCTTACAAAGCTTGTTCACGGAGAAGAGGAGGCAGAAAAGGCACAGGGTGCAGCAAGGGCAGTGTTCTCTGCAGGCGATAGTGAAAATATGCCAACAGCTCAGCTAAGTGACGAGGACTTTGTAGATGGTAAGGTTGATATTATCACCATGCTTGTAAAGGCAGGACTTGTACCATCAAGAAGCGAGGGAAGACGCGCTCTTGAGCAGGGTGGAATAACCGTAGATGGCGAAAAGGTTTCCGATATAAAAGCCACCTATGAAAAGGACGCAGTTGCAAATGGCATCGTGCTTCGCCGTGGCAAAAAGGCATTCAAGAAAATAACCCTTTAACAAAAAGAGCAAGCTCGTTAGTGAGCTTGCTTTTTGCTTTAAAGAGCACAACCAATTTATTTAATTTGTATACTTGAACAAAATTTTGCATTTTAAGCAGAATATAAAAGCCCAAATTTTGTTGATTTCCACAAACTTTTCAAATGTGCTCAAAAAACTGTTTTCATAACACCTTCTAATATGATAAAATAAAATTGAGGAAGGTGCTTCCTCACGACAGTTGATTTTTCAACCTAAAGGAGGCTTTTTATGAAAAACAAAGCATTTCAAAAAACATTATCATTCATTCTCATCGTTGTAATGCTCTTATTTTCTTTTTCGACAGCAATTAATGCACAAAGCATTAATGCAGAAGAGGAAGAAACTGATATCGCATTCGAAAGTAAGCTTTCTGAAGAACTTAGGGACTATCTTGAAACGATATCTGATGATGAATATGTTCCGATTTATGTTTGGCTTAAGAATTATGAAGAAAATATGTTTTATACATTATTATCTAAACGACTAGGTGCTAACATAACTGCTCAAACTGAAGATTCGTATGTTGAAAGCAAGGTTTTAGCAAAGCAAAAAGCGTTTGAAAAAAGGCTATATGCTTTAACGGATTCGTCAAATGATTTGCAAATGATCTCCGTTAAAGAAATGGATATCAAATCTCTTTCACCTCAATTCTTTAGAACTCAAGCAAACATTTCAGAGATTATGACAGATACAGAAATTCAAAACTGTATAAATAGTGGAATGTCTGCTGATGAAATTATAAATATTTCTGAGAGAAATCAATATCTTTCGGATTATAGGACAACAAGGAAAGCACTAAACGTTTCTGTT
The DNA here is from genome assembly GCA_017625275.1 of Clostridia bacterium. Classification (GTDB taxonomy): domain Bacteria; phylum Bacillota; class Clostridia; order Oscillospirales; family CAG-272; genus RGIG2000. Next base: position 3,212 of record JAGALI010000204.1, on the reverse strand, counting down.
AATGAAAGCTTTTACAACTTACTTAACCTTAATGACTGCAAAAACATAATTCTCGATCCTTTGCTTACTACAGTAAGAATGGATTGCAAAAAGTCATATGTTTATGAAATAGCTAAAATGGCAACTGTGGATACTATAAATTTTGAAAACGAAAATGTAAGTTACAAATCGTTTTCGGCACATGATGATGTAAGTTATAATGTTGATAATCTAGGCTATTATATGACTCCTCATCAAAGCCTTGGATATGATGGGGCTGGGATTAGAGTTGGCGTTTTAGAGGTTGGAGACAATTTGGATTCTACCAAGGTGATGTTTGATACAAATAATCCTCATTTGATGGGACGAAATATCATATCTAATGTGGCTTATGATGCTCCCTCTTCTAATCACGCTACTTATGTATTGTCAATTCTTGCAGGAAGTCCCGTAAGCTTAGATGGTGTTACATATCAAGGAGTAACCACAGGTGCAACAATATACTATGACAACATTGACCATAGCGATTTTGATTCAGATGAAAATCAGGAAAATACAAGTCTTACAAGTAAGCTTGCTTGGTTTGCAGACAACAATGTATCTGTTATCAATCTTTCTTGGGGATTTTATTATATAAACAATACAGGTGATTATGTTTGGGGATATAATGATGTTGACAAGCAACTAGACAGGTTCGTTACAAGCTATCGTACGACTGTAGTAGTAGCTGCAGGAAACAGACATCTACAAGACGATATGCTTGAAGAAGATCGTCTGAACATATCTAACCCTGCCAGTGCTTACAATGTTATTACTGTTGGAAACATTTCTAATATCACATATTCTGAAAAGTTTAGTTTAAAAAGCGATAGCTGTTATAAAGAACCTTCTGGTTCGATAAACAAGCCTGACTTGTCTATGCTTGGTAGTCAAATTTATATGTATACCCTTGATGAGCAAACCAACTCTTGTACTGAAACTTTTTTAGGTTCAGGAACATCTTTCTCTGCCCCAATAGTGACTGGAACTGTTGCACTCATGATGCAAGCCAACCCTGATTTAATTGGAAAGCCTGATACCATTAAAGCCTTATTGGTTGCTAGTGCAGATGAAAATATAGTAAGTGGAACCAGTTGCGATAGTACGACACATGCGATTCTCAATAATTCTAAAATATCTAGCGCAAAATCTCATGTAAAAAACAATGTAGGAGCGGGTCTTTTAAACATAGAGGCTGCTATACGTATGGCTAACAGTAATTTGTTCTATGATTATACAATCTCAAGTGGATCTATACATTCTATTTTTACTGAAACATATACTTTTACTGCTGGAACAACTATAGAATTTGGTCTGGTTCACGAGAACGGAAATGCTACAATACCAGCAAATGTAGATTTGAATAATATCGATATTCGAATACTTGACTCAAACAATAATTTGTTATTTGTTTCTTCCGATACCACAAATAATGTAGAGGTCTTTTCTTGTACGTTTGCACAAACAGGAGAATATAAATTCACCATATTCTGTTGGGAAGCAAATACTGACATTAATTTTACTTTATTCTTATCTTGTGGTTGCAAGGAAAAAATGATTTCTCATAGTAATTATCAAAACACTCATCATACGGTGTCGTGTAGCAACACAAGCTGTAATTTTTCTGCACAAGAAAAACACAAATCTGTTCAAATCACTAAAACCACTTCATATGATATAACAGCGACATTTACTGTGTATTATCTTCCTAGAAAATACGGAAAATCGTCACTAGATTTTGACTATTATAGTGGGTTTGTTCTAACATCATATGGCACAACGAGAAACGATGTAACAATTCATGCTATTACAGCATCATCAGGAAACAATCAAATAATACCAACAGGAGAAATAATCACTCGAACATATGAAGGTATTGTTCAATTGTCTGATGGTCAAATTGTATCACCAACGATAACTGTATCTGCAACAGTAAATTATTTTGATCATACAGTTTTATTAACCTAAAGGAGGCTATCTCATGAAAAAAATAACTTTGCTTATTATCTGTTTGCTTTTATGCATTGGCTTTGTTTCTTCGTGCGAAAAGAGTGAGGATTCTATAATGCCACCAGATGACAAAACAACTCCAGAATATTATTATTTTGAAAGATTTTCTCAAAAAACAATCAAGGAAGTAGAAAGTGGTTGCTTTCTTATGGAAAGCTATGATGAGATTGTTGATTTTGTCGAAAATTTAGGATTTGATCTTTTCTTTTTTGGAACAAAAATTTCAGAAAAGGATTTTGAGGATTCATATATTCTTATCGCAATACCAGAAGATATCCCAAAGAGGTTTATGGGATACACAAATTTTGTATCAAACGAAAATGGTTGCTGGATAGAAGCTCATTCGGTCAATGTTTGTAGTGACTCTCACGTGTACAAAGGAGGAAAATGCGAATGCGTGGATGTTAGGAACCCAGCAGTTAATTTTTCGGAGGTTGGACCATCTGAACGCAGAATCGTATTTGACATAATTGCAATTCCGAAGACCAAGGCAGATATTCCGATTGATAAAAATACAGAAATTGATGTGTATGAATTCAAATATCATGCTGTGCAAAAAATATTCATCTCAAACTATGCTGCTTAGGACATTATCACAATGCTTGTAAAGGCATTCAAGAAAATAACCCTTTAATAAAAAAGCCGAGATTTTACTCGGCTTTTTCTTTTACTCTTGCATTTTTTGTGGTATTGGTATATACTGTAATTACATACCGAATTTTAAGGAGGCATATATGCTTGAATTTATAAAAGAGAATATCGCTCTTTCAATAGTGCTTTTATGCCTTGGACTCGCGCTTATAGCATTTTTTGTGTGGGTGCTTTGGTCAAATAAAGCAATACAGCTGAACAGAGTGCCAGTAAAATCAAACGGAAGCCTCAAAATCATACACATAAGTGACTATCACAACGCAAAATTCAAGAATAATAACGAGGAGCTTTTGAGCCTTATAAAAGCGACAGAGCCTGATATAATTGCAATAACAGGCGACTTTATTGACTCTAGACATACAAATGTTGCGCGTAGCATTCGCTTTGCAACAGAGCTTGTAAAAATCGCTCCTTGCTATTACGCACCAGGCAATCATGAAAGCAGAATGCCAGAAAATTATGCTATTTTAACTGAAGCGCTTGATAACTTGGGAGTGACAATTTTAAGCGACCAAAAAACAACCCTTGAAAAG
>JAGALI010000203.1 GCA_017625275.1 Clostridia bacterium | reverse complement strand
CACTCTTTCTAACAAGCTGAAGTACAATGTTTTTATTTTTTATCAATTCCTTTTTCTGCTTCAACAAAAATGGCCTTGCCCTTTCCTTGAAATCAGAAAATTTTTGTGATTTAAAAATATTCATTGAAATTTCCTGTTTTATCCTTTTTTAACGCGAATTTTGTCGCATTATAATAATATTATAGCAAAGTATTCTTCAAATGTCAAGTGTATATAATCTATTGACCATTGGCAATCTCTTCAAGAGCATCACAAATTTCACAATACATATAAAGCGAGCCAAGGCATATGAGAGGTATATTTTTTTCTCTAGAGCTATCTATAGCCGAAGCAAGTGCATCCTTAATGCTTTGATACGCGTGAGCCTTAATTCCATTGGATTTATAAATTTCTGCATATTTTTCGGCAGTCAAGGCACGTGGATTGTTTGGAGTTATACAAAAGATTTCAGCACCGATTGAACCAATTTGCTCAGCGATAAACCTATAATCCTTATCAGCCATTACGCCTGTTATAACATTAAGCTTTTGTTCTCCAAAATAAAGCTTAACACTTTTAACGGCACTTGCAACGCCCTCGGGATTATGTCCACCATCGGCAATTATTAGTGGATTTTTATTTATAATTTCAAACCTAGCGTGCCAAACAACACTTGCTATTCCATTTTTTATGCTCTGCTCACTTATTTCTATACCATTTTCATTAAGTATTTCGCAAGCAGTAAGTACATTTGCCACATTAAATGTTTGGTATTCTCCCAAAAGGGGTAGAAAAATATTCTTATGCTCCTTAAAATCAAGTGTTGTACCATTTAAATCAAGGCTTTTTATCTCGACCCTTGAATGGTCAACAGCATAAAGAGGGGCGCCAAGCTCTCTCGATCTGTTTTCTATTACATCTTTTGCCTCTTTGCTGGCTCCACACCATAAACATGGGGTGTCTTTTTTTATTATTCCTGCCTTTTCAAAGGCTATCTTTTCTATTGTATCGCCAAGAATAGATGTATGGTCTAATGCTATTCCTGTTATTACAGTCAAAGCAGGGCTTTGAATTATGTTTGTAGAATCAAGCCTTCCTCCAAGTCCACATTCCAAAACGACATAATCGCAGCCATTATTTGCAAAGTATTCAAAGGCAATAGCGCTTATAAGCTCAAATTCAGTTGGCTTATCCTGCATTGTGTCTACAATTGGTTGAATTTTCTCAGTAAGCTCGGACAGCTCATCATTTGATATCATTTCTCCATTTATAGCCATTCTTTCATTGAATGTTCTTACATACGGAGAGGTGAAAAGTCCTACCTTGTAGCCCTGCGCCTTCAAAATAGAGGCTAGCATTGAGCAAAATGAACCCTTACCATTCGTTCCTGCAACATGGATAAATTTAAGCTTATTTTGTGGATTTCCAAGCTTTTTGCAAAGCTCCCCTATCCTCTCGAGCCCAGGATTGCAGAAGCACCAGTTTATCTTATGGATATATTCGATACTATCCTTATACGACATTTTGGGTTTCTCGGATATATACCCGACGGTGAGCGCAAAATTTTTTCTTCTAAGCATTAAGCAAAGAATCAAAATTTCAATAGGAGCTATTGCCAAATATAGTGGGATTCTCCAAAGCACTAAAATGCCATAAAACTGATAAAGTCCTATCGGCTTTATTATCATTGAGCCAAGCACATGGGCAATGGTACCAGATGCAATAATTTGCACATTTCCCTTCTTGCGAATAATATAACGAGAAACAATTCCAGAAGAAACGCCAACTATTATAGCGCCTAAGGTTACCAATAAATTAGGTGGATAGACTTGACTTGAAAAAATATAGCTTATAAGGTCAGAGGAAAGACCTACAACACCACCTATTACAGGACCAAATAAAATTCCCGAAAGAATTATCGGTAGATTTTCAAAGGTTATCCTAAATAATCCACCATCAAAATTAAGCGCTGTCTTGCAAAAAATTCCGATTACAACGCTTATAGCAGTAAGCATTGCCGAAACTGTTAATGTTTTTACACTACCAAACAGCTTTAGTTTACTTTTTTTATTCATAAAAAAACACCTCCTAAGAGATCACAGATTTCCAGCAATCATCTTGGAGATGAAATCAGCGGGATGCAATGAGCGCACCGCAGCATAAGCTTTCGTCCAAAAGACAACTCCCCGTTCTTTTAGCACTTTACGCGCGCACATTTACTCTGTATAAGTCTTATGACACAATATTAACACATTTGAGCTATGTTTTCAATAGTTTTTGTAAATTCACAAATTTTTCATAGAATTTTCATTGACAAATTATT
>JAGALI010000202.1 GCA_017625275.1 Clostridia bacterium | reverse complement strand
TTGGATATTATGCTTCCAAAAAAAGACGGCAATGAGCTTTGCCGTGCAATTCGCGCCGTTTCCTCTAAACCAATAATTATTATAAGTGCTAAGGGAGATGTTTTTGATAAGGTTCTCGGACTTGAGCTCGGTGCCGATGACTATCTTGTAAAGCCCTTTGATATGAAGGAGCTTTTAGCAAGAGTAAGGGCAGTGCTTCGTCGCTGTGGCTCAAACGATACAGTTGTTGATAAAGAGATTCTTCGCTTTGATAATCTTGAAATCAGCCTTGCAAATCACGAGCTTAAAATTAGGGGAGAGCATGTAGATGTTCCTCACAAGGAGCTTTTGCTTTTACATTTTCTAGCACAAAACTTCAATAGAGTTTACACAAGAGACCAGCTTCTTAATAAGGTATGGAGCTTTGATTATCTTGGCGATTCTCGTACTGTTGATGTACACATTAAGCGTCTTCGTGAAAAGCTTCAGGGCGTTTCAAAGAGATGGGAGCTTAAAACCGTTTGGGGAGTAGGCTATAAGTTCGAGGTTTATCCTGAGGACAGAGAAACCGAATAAACAAAAGGCCGAGTATTCGGCTTTTGTTTTTTCACAAAGGAGAAGTAATGGAATATGTAGCAACCTGTCTTTTCGGACTTGAAAGCCTTCTTGGCGCCGAAATAGACGCATTAGGATATAAAAGAACAGAAACAATGGATGGCAGAGTCAGCTTTGAGGGTGATGAGGGTGCAATAGCGCGCTGTAATGTTAACCTTCGCTTTGCAGAGCGACTTTATATAAAGGTCGGCGAATTTGAGGCGCTTACCTTTGATGACCTTTTCGAGGGTACAAAGGCTCTTGAATGGGAAAGATGGATAGGAAAAAACGATGAATTTCCTGTAAAAGGACATAGCATAAAAAGTGCACTTTTTTCAATCCCAGATTGTCAGAAAATAATAAAAAGGGCAGTGGTTTCTCGTCTTTCTAAGGCATATGGAATTTCATGGTTCGAGGAAACAGGAATAAAGTATCAAATAGATTTCTTCATATTTAAAAATAGAGCAACACTTATGATAGATACCTCAGGCGTACCATTGCACAAAAGAGGCTATCGTCCAAAGAGCGTTGAGGCACCAATAAGAGAAACACTTGCCTGTGCACTAGCAAAGCTAGCGAGACCTAGAGAGGATGTCCTTTTTTGGGACCCCTTCTGTGGCTCTGGAACTATAGCAATAGAGGCAACAATGCTTATGCTAAATCGCGCACCGGGTCTTGAAAGAGGCTTTTGCTCACAGGCATTTCCTCAATTTTCGAAATCGCTGTGGACAGATGCAAGAGAGGAAGCAAGGGCAAATATAATAACAGATAGCGCCTTTGAGGCGTATGCAAGTGATATAAATCCCGAGTGTGTTAAAATAGCTGAGGAAAGCGCAAAGCATGCAGGTGTTTTCAAGAACATGAAAATATTCCAAAGAGACGCGCTTACAATAAAAACCGAGGGTAGGCGAGGAACAATCGTTTGTAATCCACCATATGGTGAGCGTCTGATGACAATAAGAGATGCCGAAGCTCTTTATAGAAAAATGGGAGAGCATTTTAAAGCTCTTG
>JAGALI010000201.1 GCA_017625275.1 Clostridia bacterium | reverse complement strand
GGGAGGTGCTTCTGCGCCCTGCCAAGAAGATTAAAATCGGTGGAAAAATCAGCTTTTCAGATGTGCTGACGGCTACTGTTGAGGATGTTGTCGAGGACGGCAACCGTGTTGTTTCCTTCGAATACGACAAGAAAAAATTTGCTAGCATTTATGAGGTTTTGGAGCTTATTGGCTCCATGCCTCTGCCACCATACATTACAAAAAGGCTAGACGACCAAAGCCGTTATCAAACGGTTTATGCGCGTGAAAACGGCTCGTCTGCTGCACCGACGGCTGGTCTGCATTTTACCCCAGAGCTTCTTGACAAAATAAGGCAAAGGGGTGTTGAGATTGTGCCTGTTATGCTCCATGTGGGGCTTGGCACCTTCAGACCCGTTAAGGAGGAAAAAATTACCGACCATATAATGCACGCAGAATTTATTACAGTAAGCGAGGAAAGCGCACGAATAATAAACGAGCGTAGAAGGAAGGGTGGACGCACCATCGCTGTTGGGACCACCTCTCTTCGCACTCTTGAAAGCGTCGCGACCCCTGAGGGTGAAATTGTTCCTACTGCTGATGAAACAGGAATTTTTATATTCCCAGGCTATAAATTCAAGGCTGTTGATGCACTTATAACTAACTTTCACCTGCCTGAGAGCACGCTTCTTATGCTTGTTAGTGCGCTTTATGGCAAGGACAGAATAATGAGCGCGTACAAATGCGCTGTTGAGGAAAAATATCGCTTCTTCTCCTTTGGAGATGCGATGCTAATTTTACCATAAGCAGGGGGCTTTACACGACATGGAAAAATTGAATACAAAATGCCGTGTAATTGCCATAGTTGGTCCGACGGCAGTTGGAAAAACCTCTCTTGCTATTGAGCTTGCAAAAAAGCTAAATGGCGAGATTATCTCGTGCGATTCCATGCAAATTTATCGTGGAATGGACATAGGAACAGCTAAGGCTACCGAGGCTGAAAGGGCGCTAGTGCCTCACCACCTGATCGACATAAAGAATCCCGATGAGTGCTTTTCGTGCGCTGATTATGCTCTTTTAGCAAAGGGCGCTATTTCCGACATTGTCGCGCGTGGCAAGACACCTATTTTCTGTGGTGGCACAGGGCTTTATCTTGACAGCGTGCTTGAAATTCCGTCCTTTACTGACACTGTAAAAAATGATGCCCTGCGTGCTGAGCTTGAGGCGTTTGCCCTTGAGCATGGTGCTGACGCACTCCACAGCATGCTTCGTGAAATCGACGAGGAAAGCGCTGAGCAAATTCACAAAAACAACATAAAGCGCGTTATTCGCGCAATCGAAATTTATAAAACCACTGGCAAGAGGAAAAGCGAGCTTGATGCCCTCTCAAGGGAGCAGGCATCTCCTTACGATGCGACTGTGCTCTTTCTTACAATGAGGGACAAGGAGCGCCTTTATTCTCGCATTGAGGCGCGCGTTGACGATATGCTAAGCCAAGGGCTTTTAGATGAGTGCAGGGCTCTTTTTGAAAGGGGTGTGCTTGATGGTAGCACAACTGCCTCTGGCGCTATCGGCTACAAGGAGCTTGTTCCCTATCTTAAGGGCGAGGACACCTTAGAAAATTGCATAGCCCAGCTAAAGCTTTCGACTAGGCATTATGCAAAGCGCCAGCTTACCTGGTTTAAGAAAAAGAATTATCACACAATATATGTAGACGAGGTTTCACCTCTTGACTACGCGCTAGAGGTGCTTAATATATGAACGAAAAGATAAAGCAGAATTATGAGGCTGTGCTAAGTAAAATTGCACCCTACAGAAAGGAGCGAGAAATTACTCTTCTTATCGCCACAAAGATGCAAAGCGTTGAGGATATAAACTACCTTATCTCTCTTGGTGCTGACACCATTGGCGAAAATAGAGTAAACGAGCTTCTTGAAAAGTACGAGGGCTACGATAAGCGTGCAAGCCTTCACTTCATTGGCACTCTTCAAAAGAACAAGGTAAAATACATTTATGACAAGGTTGATTTAATTCACTCCCTTGACTCACTCTCTCTTGCAGAGGAAATTAACAAGCGCTGTGAAAAAATTGGCAAGGTTATGGATGCTTTGATAGAGGTAAATAGTGGACGTGAGGAGAACAAGGGCGGAATTATGCCTGAGTGTGTCGAGGAGTTTTATCACTCCCTCTCGCATCTAAAAAATGTGCGTGTGCGTGGGCTTATGACCATGGCACCAAAATGCACCTCTGGCGAGGAATATTTAAAATATTTCTCTCTTACAAGGGAGCTTTTTGATAAGCTTTTTGCAAATGACAAGGACGCCATACTCTCTATGGGTATGAGCGAAAGCTATGAATATGCGCTTGAGGCAGGCGCTACGCTTGTGCGAGTTGGAAGCGCAATTTTTGGAGAAAGGAAGTATCTATAATGGGACTTTTTGGATTTGGAAGAAAAATTGATTATGAGGACTTTGATGACGAGGACGAAATCGAGGTTTTTGACGATGACGAGGGCGCGAATGTTGCCTTCGGTGGCTCTAATATTGAGCTGAAGGTTGTAAAGCCAAGCACCTTTAATCAAATTCTCACAGCTGGCGACTATCTTGTCGAGGGCAAAACAGTGCTTCTCAACCTTGAGGGCGTTGATAAGGCTCTTTGTCGCAGAATGATTGATTTTATTGCAGGCGTTGCTTATGCTCTTAACGCTACAATTAAGAGTGCTACCGCTGACTCTTACTTTATCGCCCCGCGCGATGTTGATGTAAGTGGTGAGGATTTTGACGACGACGATGGTGATGACACCTTCTCCGACCTATGAGAGCGACTGTTATTATTCTCATCGTGAGAATTATCGTTTCCCTGCTCTCTGCCTTTGAGCTTTGCCTTTTTGTAAGAGCAATTTGCTCTTGGATTCCGAGTGCGCGCGATACGAGAATTTATTATTTCTTTTATAAAATAACTGAGCCTGTGCTAAGCCCTGTGCGCGATATTATGATGCGCTGGGAGCTTGCACGCAGATGTCCTATCGATCTGTCGTTTTTAGTGGTCGTGATTATGATTTCCGTGGCTCAGCGACTTGTTTATTTTCTTTATTATTTGATTTAGTTTTGAGAGGTTAATATGCCATTTTTTGCGATATTAATTTTGATAATTGCTGGCTCTGTGGGAGTTGACCAGCTGACAAAGGCGATTATTCGTGACAATCTTGCGGTTGGACAGGGTGTGCCACTTATCAAGAATGTTATTGAGCTTGTCCATGTCAAGAATGACGGCATGGCGTTTGGTCTGCTTGGCGACCACAGATGGATATTTATTACCGTTTCGGTAATTGGAATAAGCGCAATTGGCGTTTATCTTTTCCGCTTCAGCAAGGATAACCGTATAACCAAAATCGGTCTTGCCCTTGTTATTGGTGGTGGGGTTGGCAATATGATTGACCGCTGTCTTCCGCCATTTCTTGTAACCGATATGATTCAGCTCACCTTCATGGGCGATTTGTTCCCATGGGTATTTAATGTTGCCGACACCTGCGTTTGCGTTGGTGTAGGACTTGCTATCCTTGGTATTGTTCTCGATATTGTAAAGGAAGCAAGGCAGGCTAAGGCGAAGAAAGAGGCTAATGGCGATGACGGTTGGGACGAATGATATAAAGAAGCGTCTTGATGTGCTTGTTAGCGATTATGCAGGCGTCACACGCTCCCACGCGCAGGTACTGATAGAAAACGAGCTTGTGCTAGTAAATGGTGCGCCTCAGCCTAAAAATTATCGTCTGCGCGAGGGCGATGAGGTTGAAATTGAGGCTATGCCTGTAAGGGAGCTATCAATCGAGGCTGAAAATATCCCTCTTGATATTATCTATGAGGATAGCGAGCTTATTGTGGTAAACAAGCCATCAGGTATGGTTGTGCATCCTGCTGTTGGTAACGAGAGTGGCACTCTTGTAAATGCGCTTTTATACCATTGCAAGGACACGCTATCTGGGATAAATGGTGTTGTGCGCCCTGGTATTGTTCATAGAATTGACAAGGACACCAGTGGTCTTTTGGTTGTAGCCAAGACTGACGAGGCGCATTTGTTTTTATCCTCTCTTTTAAAGGAGCATGGAATAAAGCGCACCTATCACGCTATTCTTACAGGTCACCTAAGGGAAGCGCGTGGAACTATAAGCGCGCCTATTGCAAGACACCCTCAGGACAGAAAGAAGATGGCTGTTGTACAGGGTGGACGTGAGGCGATTACTCACTACGAGGTAATTAAGGAATACCCCTCGTTTACCTATGCAAAAATGAATCTTGAAACAGGTAGAACTCATCAAATAAGAGTTCATACCTCATATATTGGTCACCCTATAATTGGCGACACAGCTTATGGTGGTGGCAAAACTCAATTTGAGCGCGCACACGCAAAGCACCTAGATGGTCAATGCCTGCACGCAAGAGAGCTTTCCTTCCCTCACCCAAAAACAAAGGAAATTATGCACTTTGAGTGCGAGCTACCAGATAATTTCAAGGCTCTTTTAAATATTTTAGAAAATCAATAAGAGGAAAACATGTCCGATTTCACAAAAAAGCTTATTAGCGTAGCCGACAGAAACGAGGCTACGCGCTCTATTATAAATGAAGCTAGCGCCCAAAGACTTGAGGCGCTATGTGAGCATATGCTAAGGGTTAATGAGCAAATGAACCTAACTGCGATTACAGACGAGGACGGGGTTATTTTAAAGCATTTTGTTGACTCCTGTGCCTCTGTTCCCTTTATTCCAGAGGGCGCGTCACTTGTCGATGTGGGCTGTGGTGGTGGCTTTCCGTCTCTGCCTATTGCAATTTTACGCCCAGATGTGTCGATTTTAGGTCTTGACAGCGTTACTAAAAAGGTTACATATGTAAAGGACACGGCAAGGCTTTTAGGTCTTGATAGGGTTGACGCCTCAAATGCGCGTGCCGAGGTGCTTGGTAGAGATAGCGCCCATCGTGAAAAATATGATTGTGCTATTGCGCGTGGTGTTGGCAGGCTTAATCTTATCTGTGAGCTTTGCCTGCCCCTTGTTAAGGTTGGTGGATGCTTTATTGCGATGAAATCCATAACTGCCAGCGAGGAGCTTGATGAGGCGCAAAACGCAATAAGGCTTCTTGGCGCACGCGTGGAAAGGGTTTTTGAGTACACCCTATCAAACGATAATGAGGAGCTTTCAAGAGCTATAATAATTCTCAGAAAAGAAACACATACACCCCCAAAATACCCCCGAAACAATTCACAGATTGCTAAAAAAAGGCTATGAAAAAATCAACTGCTTATTTAAACGGAGTAAGGGTTGCCCTGCCTGTTATTCTCGGCTACCTGCCTGTTGCTATTGCCTTTGCCGTCATGGCTAGCGAGGCTGGCTTTTCTCGCCTCGAGATTATAGCCATGTCAACGCTGGTTTTTGCTGGTGCTAGCCAAATTATGGCTGTCGGTATGATTGCTACCGGTGCTTCTATGCTTTCTGTTGTGGTTGCAACCTTTGTTTTAAATCTAAGGCACTTTATTATGGGCTCTTACATAATGAAAAGGCTTGGCAAGACCTCGACAATAGAAAAGCTTACAACTGCAAATGGCATTACCGACGAGGCATTTGCTATCATCGGTACAACCGAGGACGAAAAATGCTCCGTCCCTTATCTTTTTGGCATTATAACAGTCACCTACGGCTCGTGGGTGGTTGGCACAGCGCTTGGCGCGTTTGTCAGCATGCTTATTCCTGCGTCTCTTAGCGATGCGCTTGGAATTGCGCTTTATGCGCTATTTATTTCACTTCTTGTGCCAAAAATAAAAAGGAGCGCTCACCTAATCACGCTAGTTATATTTACGGCGCTTTTAAATGCTGTCCTAGGACTTATTATTCCGTCCTCGTGGGCGATAATTGCGTCGTGCCTTATCGGCGCACTCGTTGGTGTGTTCTTTGTCCCAGACGAGGACGATGCATCTAAGGAAACGGAGGTGGCAAAATGAATTTTCTGCTTCTTTCCGTGTTTATGATGCTTGTTACCTTTATTCCAAGAATTTTGCCAGGCTTCCTGCTTGACAAGGTGCGCCTTGGCCCAAGGGCAACTAAATTCTTAAATTTAATTCCATATACGGCTATGGCCTCTCTGATTTTCCCAGGAGTTTTAAGCGTCGATGTCGAGAGAATTTGGATTGGCGCGCTTGGTGCTATAATTGCCATCGTGCTATCGCTTTTCAAGAAAATTCCTACTGCCGTTGTCGTAATTGCCTCTGTGCTTGCCTTGGTTGGAATTTACGCAATAATTTAGTAAAATTTAATGCGAATTTAGCAAAAATTAATTAAGGGGTCTGATTAAAAATGCAAGCTTTGAAGGCTTTAAATTTTCACTAAATTTCACCAAAAAGCTTAAAAACACGCTAATTTTTAACTAAATTAGCGTGTTTTTGGTTAAATTGCGTTAAAATCTTACTAAATTTCACTAAAAATACTGTAAATTTTACCTGTTGACAATTTAGCGCGTGTATGTTAATATTTAAGAGTAAATTAATTAATCTAAAGGAGAATTTAAAATGAAGAAAATCGTTCGTGGCAAGGTTCTTGATACTGAAACCGCTCAAATCGTTAAAAAGATTACCTTTGGTGAATTTGGTGATGCTGACGGATACGAGGAAACCCTTTATGTAACTGCTGAGGGTGCTTACTTCCTCTACACAAACGGTGGCGCTGAGTCAAAGTACCCAGAGGAGACTATCACTCTTAAGTATCAGGCTAGCGTTGACAAGTGGCTTGCAAAAAACAACTAAAAAAGGACGCTTAGGCGTCTTTTTTTGTTGCAATATTTCTCTTGTCGTGCTATACTTATTATGAGGTGAATATTATGGATTTTAACAAAAGCATTTTTGAAAACAAAAACGAAAAGGGCTCACCATTTTTGGTAGCACACAGGGGCGTTTGTGGTGCAAATATTCCTTGCAATACCCTTGCCTCATACAAAATAGCAGCCGACCTTGGTGCTGATGTTGTTGAGATAGATGTTACAAAGTCTAAGGATGGCGTTTTTTATGTTTTCCACCCTTGGATGGAGCCTGTTTTTCTTAAGAGCAAGTATCTTTGCGATTTGACAAGCGAGGAAATTGATAACCTTCGTCTTTTAAACTCTGATAGCGTCGAAACCAGCTATAGAGTCCCAAGGCTTAGCGAGGTGCTTACCTTCTTAAAGGGAAAGGCGTACATAAATGTTGATAAGTTTTGGACTGATGTTGAGGGAATTTCGAGGGTAATTCGCGAGTGTGGCGTTGAAAAGCAGGTCATCGTAAAGACCGGAGTTGACAAGGAAACGCTTGATAAGGTGAAAAGGCACGCGTCAGATTTTATGTTTATGCCTCTTGTTTGGCACAAGGACGAAATTACCGACTACCTTAGAGAGCAGGGGATAAATCAAATCGGCACAGAGATTCTTTTCACAAGCGAGGATGATGAGTGCATAAGTGACGAATATATCGCAAGGATGCACGAAAAGGGGCTTCTTGTTTGGGCAAACTCGATAATCTATAACGAAAAGGAAATGATAAATGCGTATCACTCCGACGATGCGTCTCTTACCGGTGACCCTGACAAGGGCTGGGGCTGGCTTATCGACAAGGGAGTCGATTTCATTCAAACCGACTGGCTTGTTCTTCTAAAGGATTACATAAGCAAAAGATAACGCTTATATTACAAAGCAACAAATTTTAAAAAACACTTGATTTTTCAAAAAAGATATGATATACTTACAAAGCAAGTCGCGCGTAAGTATGGAGAAGTCGCCTAGCTGGTCGAGGGCGCACGATTGGAAATCGTGTAACCGG
>JAGALI010000200.1 GCA_017625275.1 Clostridia bacterium | reverse complement strand
AGGTAGCAGAAAAGCTCAAGGAAGAGCCCGACTCCAAGGCAGAGGTAGATTACGACTACGTAACAGCCCTCGAGTACGGAATGCCCCCAACAGGAGGCCTCGGCTTCGGTATCGACCGTCTCGTAATGCTCCTCACCGATAGCGCATCTATCCGCGACGTCTTGCTTTTCCCAACGATGAAGCCACAGGCGTGAACCCCCAAAGCTCATACTTCGCTTCGGGTAACCCCAACCACAGATAACTAAACCCAAAAAGCCTTGCACCGCAAGGCTTTTTCTTATCTCACCAATTTCAAAATTGCCCACCGTATGCCAAACATATGCCAATTTGCAGGCAAAAACGCACAAAAAATAATTAAAAAATAACCCGTATGTTTTTTCCATACGGGTTATTTTATTTGATTATTTTAAAAATGCAAGCATCGTAAGAGGCGATTCTTTCGCTATTTCCATAATAGAATTTATCTATTCTATATGATGCGTCAATTGATAAATCAAAGCCTACATAAGAGCTTCCATAGTTAATTGCTACAACAATGTAGCCGTTTTCTATCTCGTGCAAGGTTAGTAGCACATTCTCGTTTTTTGATTTGACAATGTAGCTATCAATTTCTTTTTCAAATATAGTTTTATATATTTTGTAGATGTTAGAGTCAAAGGCGTCGTGCTTGTCTATTAGATTTGTTTCTATTGGTGCATTTACGAGATAAACCTTGCCTTGTCCATAGTTATTTACAGTCATAAATGGGTTGCTTTCACTATCGTATGCAATAACCTCAGCACTGGTTATATCAAGAGTTAGATTTCTTGATTTTTCAAATGTAATTCTTTCACCATTCAAGTTAGCGCTCAGGTCGGTTTTGTGCACAAACGAGTCAATGACCTTAACACCACAAAGCTCCTCAAATTCGGATAAAATTCCATTATCAAGTGAGAGATATAGTGTTGCTCCGTTTTTAACTCTTTCCTTTAGCATATCATACTTATCCTTGAACATACATCTAACGCCTTTTATTGATGGCACAATATATGTAGGTGAGTCAGGGATTCCCTCGTTTGCATCAGCAAATGAGATATTTAACCCAGCTTTACGCGCAAGAACATATGTCATATAAGCAACTGACCAATGGTGTTGGTCGTGAGTGAGCAAGCAAACAGCATCATTCTTAGCTCTTGGCAGCTTAATATTAAGCGAGGAAAGAAACTCATAAAACCTCTTAATTTCCAAAAGTGCAGGCTTAGGTGAGTAGTCATTTCTTAAAAGACCAAGCTCTCTTTCTACCATTTGCATAGAGTAAGGGAGGTGATTAAGCTCTGTTTGGTCGCTAGAACACCACCACATAGCACCCGCCGCACCATTTGCCCATAGAGAGAATAGGTTTGCACGTAAAAATTTGGCTGATTCCTCGTCGCTACATACCATAGGTCCCATTGTCCCCATTTCCTCAGCAAGGCAGGGCTTGCCACTCATAGTTTCATAAAATTTTGTATATACAGTTGGGAAAATAATAGTTCTAAATGATAGATTTTTGTTGATAGTTGTGCCCTCACACCAATATGGATATGGATGCGTGGTTAAAATATCACAGTTTTCCGCTTGGTTGGTTATTGTCCAGTTGTCTTCGTTATCTAAATAGTGCATACCAGAAACAACAGGACGAGTATTATCATTTGCACGAATTGCGTTTGACACCATGGCTGTCCAAGATGCAGCTTCGTATGGACTTTTTACATTTTCCATCTCGTTGCATTCGTTACCAAGATCCCAAGCTAAAATTTCTGCTCTGTTTTTAAAGTGGGAAACAAAGCCCTTAATATATAATTGCTGAAAATATTGGGAAACACTATCGGTTATAATATTTTTGTTGTACAAGGCTGGTGGAATTAGCATAGCGCCACTCATAAAGCCCGTTATAAGCCCCACAATAACCTTGATTCCATATTTTCCACAAACATCAAGAAATTTTCCGAACCTGTCAAGCATTGTATTGTCAAGATAATAATTTTTCTTGTTTCCTGTGTAGCCAACACAAACACCACGATTTGTCATCATTGGAGATGTAGGCTGAAAATCACGCCAGTTTGGGAATACTCTTAAATATTTAATTCCGTTTTGGGAAAGCAATGATAAATCCTTGTCTATTATATCTATATCAAAATCCTTCCACATATTTGTTCCAGCATTTGATGCCCAGTAGTTACAGCCAAGTAAAAATCCCATATTCCACCTCGAAGAAATCTTTATTTTAATATACTTTATTTTATTTTAATATACCTGTAGAAAAAAATCAAGTGTAAAAGCAGCGCTCACATAAAATAAGGCTTTTTGTTATCTTATAAACAGTCAAGCCGCCCACTGTATGCCAATCGTATGCCAATTTGCAGGCAAAAACACAGGGAAATTTAATAAAAAACAACCCATACGATTTTTGTCGTATGGGCTTTGTTTTATAAAAGAACCTCTTTATTTGTTCCGTAAAAGACATCATCGTGAAAGGCAAGCCTTTGGCAAACGCTTTCAAATTTCTCCCAAGTAATATATTCAGCATCCATTTCATAGGAATGTCCCCAGATGTAGAGAAGAGCAGGCTCGTCACTCTCTAACGCCAAAAACTCATCCACAATTTCATCTAGTCGCTCATCAATATAGTAAACACTTGGGTTGAACCTAAATAGGTTTTCTTGTGCTTTGAAATCATATGTTGAGGTAATAGTCCTTGCAAGCTTGATGCCGGTGTTATTTCTTATAATTTCAGCCACATGGTTGTTGTTATTTTCACCACCACAAGGATAAGCCATAGATACAACCTCATAGCCACAAATTTTAGATAGATTTTGTCTATCCATCTCCACCTGCCTTATAATTTCCTCATCGCTAAGAGAAGGCAAAAATGGGTGAGTCAGAGTATGCGCTGCAATCTCATGCCCCTTGTATATTTTCTTTATTTTGTCAGCAGGGATTTTGTCGTGACGCACCGTTCTGCCGTTTCTATCAAGAGTACCCTCAAGACCTAAAAACTCTGAGTTTAAATTAAATGTACATTTAAGCCCACACTTATTTAAAATCTCAATCATTCGTATATCCTGCGTCACCCCATCGTCAAAGCTAAATGTGACTGCCTTTTTTCTTCCATTCCACATAATATGCTCCTTTTATTTTAATAATCCATAATCTCTAGCACAGTCCTTAAGTCCGTCCTCAACACTGCTAAAAATCACACCGTGCCTTCTTGCCTTTTCACAATTTATCCACAAATTATGTCGTGAAGGGGAATCTTCAACCCTTATGTCCTTGCCGATTAGTGCTAGAAATTCCTTCGTTATCTCATACATGCTTTTTGTAGTTTCGCTACCAAAGTTATATGCCCCACCAGGTAAAAGGACAACCTGCTCCATATTCCTTGCAACCTCTTTTACATATGTTATACCTCTAAACTGCTGAGAGCTATAGCAAACAGAATCGGTTGCATTTAAAATGCCCATAAAATAGTTGGATTTTTCAAGGTAATAATCATACATCCATTCTGCGCGAAGCATAACTGCATTGGGGGCAATATCAAGCACCCTGTGTTCCATTTCCAGCTTATGTCTTGCGTATGTGTTGGCTGGCCTTACCATATCCTCTGTAAAAGGACAATCGCCATCAGCCCCACTGTAAACCTGATCCGAGCTAAAGCATATAAGCTTTATATTTTTAGACGCTCTTGCTAAATATATAGGAATCAGCACATTAGCAGTGTAGGACGCCTCAGGGTCCCTTTCACACTCTCCAATGTCGGATATCGCTGCAGTATGTATAATTGTATCAATCTGATTTTTCTCAACAATGCGCTTAATGTCGTCCTCGTCTAAGCCTCTAAGAGACGGACAGGCGATGGTGTTCTTGCATTCCTGCATTATCTTCCCACCAACAAAGCCACTAGCGCCTGTAACTAAAATCATAGCCTTCTCCTTAAATCATCTTTAATAAAATAATTATACCATAAGCGCACTCATTTTTCAATCTTGATATTCTTTTGCTTTCTGTATTTGCTTGGTGAAACACCCAATATTGACTTGAAGCTTCTGTTAAAGCTTCTAAGACAATCAAAGCCACATTCATAGGCTATATCAAGTATGGTACTGTTTGTGTTTGTCAAAAAATAGCACGCTTCATTTATGCGAAAGCGACAAACATATTCGGTATAGCTAATGCCAGTGCTTTTCGAAAAGTGTTTAGATAAATACACATAGTTATAGGAGGTTTCCTTGGCAAGTTCATAAAGGGTACATTTTCTTTTGTAGTTTTCGGCAACAAAATTAAAAATTTTAAACAGCAGATTTTGTCCATCACCCTTGAAATCTATATATTCTGCGTTTTTGTCAAATTCGCCACAAATTGAATATAAAAGCCCTTTTAATTCTAAAAGGCTTTTTTTATTGTCAAACTTGGAAATTTTGTCAATGTAAAAATCGTCTAAATAAAACTTGTTGCTTTTTGGCACAAAATTATCAAACCTTTTGCTGAAGGTCTTAACAAGCTGAGGAGAAAAAATTAAAATAGTATGCTCGGAGTGATTTTGGGTTTTAATTTCATGAAGTTGATTTGGAAAGACCAAAATGCTTTCATTGCCTGAGATTGTATATTTGTTCCCTGCAACAGTTATTTCCATTTCTCCAGCTGATGCTATTATTACTTCAAAGCTATTGTGAATATGAGTAGGGAAGTTTAGATCACTTCCAGATTCAAGCGTCGCCTTGTCAGCTAGTATGGAGTGTTGTGTTTGGTATAACATGTGATTCTCCGTGAAAAACTATATTTTGTCTTATAATTATATCATATTTTTCTTGGATTATCAATGCTTTAACGCATAATATATTTTCTTAAAAATATCACATATTAATATCAATTACTTAAGAAATGCTTTAGAGTGATTTTTTTAAAGCGTAAATAGCACTTTACTTTTCAAAAGCATGATTGCTTATATAAATGTAATAAAAAACTAAATTTTGTCTATATTTCGTATATGTTTTGTCTTGATTGTTTAATAAAAGTGATATATCATAGAATTGAGGTATAATTTTTATAAGGAGAAGAAAAAATGAAAAGAAAGCTTTTAATCGTATCACTTGGAATTTTAGTTTTTGCCTGTTTTTTTGCAATTCCTGCATTTGCCGCCGTAGATTATAGCGAAACAGCTACCCTTGCTGATGGTACTAAACTCCCAATTTATGATGAGACACACAATCCTTTGATTTGGTATGTTAGTGGTGTTGACGCAGAAGGTAACAATGTTTACGAATCAGTACCAAACAATCGCAACGAAGGAAATGACAATAAGGATGCATATGTTACTTATACAAGCACGACTGGCCAATGGGCACAGCTCACAGATATTTACATTCATATCTATGATAGCACAACGGAGGAGTACATAAAGAATAGCGATGATAATATGAAAATCGTTGTTCTTAATCTAAGAGGCTTTGATATGATATATTTGGGAAATATAAATTTAAATTATATTCAGTATATGTATTTTCCATCCACTCTTAAGGATTGCCCTGCAGCGTTCAAAGGAAAAACGGAGTTGAGGTTAATTGATATGTCCGTTTGTGAAAACCTCGTTGGTGGATTTGGTGGATATCAAAACTTTTTTGGCTGTACAAATCTTCACACAGTGAGGCTTGCTCCAGGCACCGAGTATTCACTTTCGTGTCCAAACAATTACAACTGGCGTTTTAAAAATACAGCAATTTCATCAATAACTATTCCCTCAAATGTAACAAGTCTAGGAACAGATAACTTTTATGGCTGCACCAATCTTAAAAGCATTTATATTTTAGGTAACAATACAAGCCTTGGAAAACGCAATTTTGAAAATTGTACAAATCTTGAAAATATATACATCTTAGGCGATTCAACTTATATAACTGCAACCGAATTCGAAGAAAACTTTGCTCAATGTGTAGATGGAAATAAAACCTATAATTTTGACGGAATAGGAAAATATTTCTATTTTGTGAGCACGGATAATAATTATTTGACACAAGTTAAGGAAGCAATCGGTGCTATTAGCATTGTTTCATATAATGATTATAAAGCAAATCCATCTAATTATACAGAGGGCAGATATGTAATTTCGGGTGCAAGTGTGTGCGAAATCTTGTACAATAGTGAGCACGACCTTGAGGATGTAGATAGTTGCTTGGAGAAAAGATTTTGCGAAAGAAATTGTGGTTATGCTTTTGTGCCTGAACATAGTACACATGTGATGGTGAAAGACATTGTATATGAAAACGGCTTTGGCCAAAATGGCGAATATAGTTGCGTATGCGCAAATGCAACATATTGTACAATCGAAAATGTAGTCGAGATAAAGAACCCAATCATCACCTTCAAGGGCTATTCAGTTCCAGAAAAGGAAGAGAAGCTTGCTATTAATGTAGGCTACCAAATTGACTATACACTTCTTGATGAATACGAGAATGTAACGCGCGAAGCAGTTAAGCTCTCATTGTTTATGACAAATAGTCAAACAAATGATAACGACCAAAACAAAATAAACATTTCAGAAATATTCAAAAATGATAATCTTGATTTTGTAGACGGAGTAAAGGGCTTCTGCGTACAGGTAAATAAGTCAAGCTACAGCTCAATCAGCCTTACAATAAAGGGCTTTGATAAGGGTACAAATTATGATGGCTCTTACTACACATTGAAGCTTATCTCTGCAGTGGTAGTTCAAACAACAAAGGATACTGTAACAAATACTCACTATGTTCAAGCAACACTTGACACGAAGGAAAGAATCAAGCTTCACAATTTTGATTTTGTAATCATTACAGCATCAGCAGTTTATAAGGACCCAATTCCAACAGTATAACAAAAAGGCACTCAATCGAGTGCCTTTTTTCTTGACAAATATAATTGTATCAATTTGATTTTCCTCAATATTCATATAAATTTTGCAAAAATATTTTATAAAATTCAAAATAATTCGTAAAAGTTGATTTTTTAATATATATATGATAAAATATTATTGTAAGAAAATATCTTAAGGGAGAATTATTATGGACATTAAAGAAATTTTATCAATGGTAGACCACACATATTTAAAGCAGGATGCAAGCTGGGAGCAAATTAAGACAACCTGTGACGAGGCAATATGCTACAATACAGCGTCTGTATGCATACCACCGTCATTTGTAGAGAGTGCAAGAGAGTATTGTGACCAAAAAATAAGGATTTGCACAGTTGTGGGCTTTCCTAATGGATATTCAACCGAAAAGGTTAAGTGCTATGAGATTAAGAATGCTATTGAAAATGGTGCCGATGAAATTGATACAGTTATCAATATAGGAGACCTAAAGGACGGAAAGTTCAATAAAATTCTTGATGAGCTAAAGGCAGAGAGATATTTCTGTCGTAATGCCATAATGAAGGTAATAATTGAAACCTGCCTTCTCACAGAATACGAGAAAAAGCGCATGTGTGAAATTGTAACTGAGGCAAAGGCAGATTTTATAAAGACCTCAACAGGCTTTTCAATAGGTGGAGCAACTAGAGAGGATATAAAGCTTTTCAAGGAAAATGTAGGAAAGAATGTGAAAATCAAGGCAGCAGGTGGAATTGCTTCTTTTGATGATGCAAGAGATTTTATAGCACTAGGCGCATCAAGACTTGGCACCTCAAGGCTTATTAAAATTTTGAAGGAAGAGAAGGGAGAGGGCTATTAATGTCAAGCTATCCAACACCACATATAAACGCAGTCCCTGGTGATTTTGCAAAGACAGTTCTTATGCCAGGTGACCCATTGCGCGCAAAATTTATCGCAGAAAGCTTTCTAGAAAATGCAAGGCTTGTAAATAATGTCAGAGGAGTACAGGGCTATACAGGCACCTATAAGGGCGTGCCTGTGTCTGTAATGGCAAGTGGAATGGGAATGCCCTCAATCGGTATTTATTCCTACGAGCTATATAATATATTTGGAGTTGAAAACATAATTCGTGTAGGCTCAGCTGGTGCTTTACAGGAGAGCATTAAGGTAAGAGATATCGTTCTAGGACAGGGCGCGTGCACAGACTCAAATTATGCAAGCACCTTTCGCTTAAACGGCACCTTTGCGCCGATTGCAAGCTATAAGCTTCTTAAAATCTGTGCAGAGCAGGCAGATGCACTTGGTGCAGCCTACCATGTAGGAAATCTTGTTTCCTCAGATGTGTTTTATGGTGATTTTGTTGGCGTTTCCAAGGACGACACCTCAAGCGCAAAATGGCGCAAAATGGGTGTTATGGCTGTTGAGATGGAGGCTGCCGCTCTTTATATGAATGCAGCAAGATGTGGAAAGGGCGCGCTTGCAATTTGCACAATATCCGACCATGTTATAACAGGCGAGTCAACAAGCTCAGAGGAAAGACAAAATAGCTTTACTCAAATGATGACCCTTGCACTTGAAACTGCAATAAGATTATGAGAAAACGAATATTTTTAATTGTTTTAGATAGCTTTGGTATAGGCGCTCTTCCAGACGCTGACAAATTTGGCGACCAGGGCGCAAGCACCCTTGGAAGTATCGTTAATTCCAAGCATTTCAAGGCTGATAATCTAATAAAGCTAGGACTTGGAAGCATAGAGGGAGTGTCTCTTAATGGCACTGAAAAGCCACTTGGTGCATACGGTAGATGCATTGAACGCTCAATGGGAAAGGACACAACAGTTGGACATTGGGAAATAGCAGGGGTTATTTCCAAAAGCCCCTTGCCAACCTATCCTAATGGATTTGATGATGAAATTATAAAGGAATTTGAGGGGCTAACAGGCAGAGGCGTGCTTTGCAATAAGCCATATTCTGGAACTAAGGTTATTGAGGACTATGGTAGGGAGCATATTGAAACTGGCAAGCTGATTGTATACACCTCGGCTGATAGCGTTTTTCAAATCGCCGCGCATGAGGATTATGTCAGCGTTTCGGACCTTTATAAATATTGTGAAATTGCCAGAAAAATGCTTACAGGCAGACATGGCGTTGGCAGAGTAATTGCGCGTCCATTTATAGGTGAATATCCTAATTTTAAAAGAACCTCAAATCGTCATGATTTTTCGCTTGAGCCAACAGGAAAAACGGCACTTGATGCGATAAAGGAGCATGGCTACGAGGTTATATCAGTAGGTAAAATAAATGATATTTTTGCCTCTAGAGGAATAAGCGAGAGTAATCCAACAAAATCAAATGAGCATGGTATTTTGACAACGCTTGAAATTATGAAACGCGATTTTACAGGACTCTGCTTTACAAATCTTGTCGATTTTGATATGGTTTACGGACACAGAAACGATATAGATGGCTATGCAAGGGCAATTTCTGAGTTCGATAGCTATTTGCCTAAGATAATTGATGGACTCCGTGATGACGATTTGCTAATTATCACAGCAGACCACGGATGTGACCCAGGTGATGTTAGCACCGACCATACAAGAGAGTATATACCTCTTTTGGTTTATGGTAAGGGCATAGCTTCAAAAAATCTTGGTACACGCTCAACCTATGCCGATATTGGCGCAACAATATGCGATTTTCTTGGCGTAGACTTTGATTGTGAGGGTAAGAGCTTTAAAAACGAGGTATCCATATGAGGGATTATACACTTTTAATAGAAAGCGCAAAGGAGGCACAGGGCAACTCCTATGCACCATATTCCAATTATAATGTTGGCGCAGCGCTTCTTTGTGAAAACGGAAAAATTTATAAGGGCTGTAATGTTGAAAACGCATCGTATGGTGCAACTATTTGTGCTGAGCGCGCTGCAATTGCAAGCGCTATAAGCGCAGGAGAGCGCAAATTTGTCGCAATCGCAATTGTAGGTGGCGAGCATATGTCAAGCGAAGCCCCAGCCTTTCCATGTGGCATTTGCAGACAGGCTCTTTCTGAGCTTTGCGATGATGATTTTGATATTGTCCTATGCTCGGACGATAAGACAAAGATATATAAGCTGGATAAGCTTTTTCCAAATGGGTTTAAGCTATGAGAATGTATGATATTATCTATAAAAAGCGCGCAGGTGGCGCTCTGACAAAAGAAGAAATTGATTTTGCGATAAAGGGCTTTGTAGATGGAAATGTGCCTGATTATCAAATGTCAGCTCTTGCCATGGCGATTTGCTTTAATGGAATGAATAAGGATGAAACCTTTTATCTAACTGATGCTATGATGCGCTCAGGCGATACTATAAATCTTGACATGCTTAATGGGCTGTGTGTTGATAAGCATAGCACGGGCGGAGTAGGAGATAAAACAACGCTTATAATCGCTCCTATTGT
>JAGALI010000199.1 GCA_017625275.1 Clostridia bacterium | reverse complement strand
GTACACGCAAGATAAGGAGCAGGTGGTTCTTAGCGCGCTATCAGATAGCACATTTGGAGATAAGCTAGAGTCGCTACCGAATGGCATTCACACAGAGCTGACTCGTGAGTTTTATAATGATGGAACGGAGCTTTCTGGTGGAGAGTCACAAAAAATTGCAATTGCCAGAGTGTTTGCGCACAACAATGAGCTTATTGTAATGGATGAGCCGTCTAGCGCACTCGACCCAATTGCGGAATATAATCTCAATGTCGGCATTGATAAGAATGCCAAGGGAAAAACGGTTGTGTTTATAACTCACCGTTTATCTACAACTCGCCATGTTGATATGATTTATATGCTTGAAAATGGTAAAATTATAGAGAGCGGATGCCACGACGATTTGATTCGTGAGAACGGAAAATACGCATCTATGTTCAATTTGCAAGCATCAAAATATCGCACACAGGGTGAGCAAAATTAATAAAAGCCTCTAAAAATTCCAATTTGCGAGGACAAAAAACACCGTATCGCTTCGGCAATACGGTGTATTTTTATTTATAATTATGCCTCTTTGCTACCGGAGACCTCGGTATTTTTGGCATTCTCGGTATCGTTGGCTGTTGCCTTATCTGTGCTGGCCTTGCTTGAGGAACTGCTGTGATGATGCTTTTTTCCGTGCTCGTTCTCAATTACAATACCCATTGTAGAAACAAGGGCAAACATTTTTGCGAGTGCGTAAAGACCAATAGCAGCACAAGCCAAAAGCTCTGGCTGAGAGAGTGAATCCCAGGTCATGTCGGCTCTGAAAATCTTTGCAACAGACATTCCAAATGGGAATGAGAATGCAGCAAGAGCAGAAATGAATGAAAGAATCATATATGGCTTGTGGCGTGTTTTTACATTTTCAAATTCTCCCTCGAAAATGAAGAACATTGCCAAAATAGCATATATAAACATCATTGAGATTTTTGTAACATCAGCAGGATTTGTTAGATGCTTTGCAAAATAGGTTGTGAAAATGCCAAGCACGCACCAGGCAATTACGCTAACTGATGCAATTATCTTTAGATATGGTGGAACAACAATTTTTGTGCGCTTAATTTTCTTTGGAAGAGCTTGAATTATGAAGTATCCAAGCGCTGGGATTGACATAATCCATCTTGTGCTTCTGAAGAACAATAAAGCCTTGCTGTCAGCGTTCATGTATGTCATAGATGTGATGCACTCGTAGATAAAGAAGATGAGCATCATGATGACACCAAAGGCGTCTGCAAACAAGATAAACTTGTTAGTCTTTTTGATATGAGAAATGCCAACCTTCTTAGCCTTTAAGCACACAGCTATTATCGTAGCCACGGAGCCAATCAAAACCAACATAAAAAGAATGGTTATTATGTTTGGAAAGGCAAGAGAGTCGGTTGCAGAATCGTATAAATAAGTGAATGAAACTGCGCCGAGCAATGCAGCGAAAACTATCTCAGCTAAAATTATAAAAATGCTTTTTTTAAGAAAACTGTAGGTTTGCTTCATTTTGAAATTCCTTTGCATATTTTTCATAGGTGCGAAAATAATTACATACATTGTAACATAAATAATGCGCAAAATCAAGAGGAAAAGTAAAAAATACAAAATAAGACTAGGGCAGGCTTTCTTTTTGGGAAGATTGGTGCTTCAAAAGAAAAAATGCCTGTTTTCCAACGACTGAAAAACAGGCATTTTCTGACACCCTGTGGCTGAATTTGCTTAATCCTTAGATAGATGGCATTTTAAATATCTTTCGCAGCTCTTGCGAATGGCATCAGGCTTGTTTCCGCCACCTATGTGTAGGGCAACCTGCTCCCATTCTAGCCCGTTTATGTATCTTAGAGAGATTGAAAGACGAAGGAGAGCGTCTGGAATGGCGTTTATGAAATCTAGAATTTGCTTGTACAGGGATAGACATTCCTTGAGGTGAGTGCGCACTCTCTCCTGTAGAACGGAGATTTCGTTGCTGAACTCGCTTTTTTTGAACGAGCCTATGCCGATTATCCCCACATGGTCGCGCCTTTGACATAATGAATAAAGACGAGCCTTGTCGTATTCTATTTCTTTATTTAGCGCATGTAAGCGCTTAAGGTCGGCTAGCCTCATTGCCATCTACCAATGCGAGTTATCTCACACAGATCAAACCTTTCGATTAGCTCCAGTGCGTTTTCCACGTCAAAGCAATCGAGCAAATCGTAAAGCTCAAACTCCCTTACGCAGTCGGCGCAATAGCTTTGACCATTTGGAAAGGTTACGACTGTGTCATTGCTACCAAGCTCGTTTTCGCAGCTAACACAATACAAACCACTCCCTGATGAGCACTCGGGGCAGCCGGACAAGTGTCCAAAAATTGAATTACAAACATCACACATAAAAATACCTCACAAAAACCTTATTTACATAGCGTTTCAATAAATGATTGAAAGCGAAAATGACTATGAGTGGTATGCCAACCCTGATTTTGTGCTTGATTGGCATAGTCAAATTCGCAATGCTCGCAAACGGCAGAGCCACGAGCGCTCTTACGGGGCTTAAGAGGCAAGCAAAAAGCAAATTAAAATTGCTTACACCAAGATTTTAGCAAATTAAATTTGCATTGTCAAGAAAAAGATGTGAAAATTGTACGACATTATTTGCTAAAAACCTATTGACAAAGCAAAACGACTTTGCTACAATATATACAGGATATAAGAATTAAAGAAAAATAATTAATAACTAATTTAAGATAAGGAGAGCTATTATGCTTAAGCAAAGACTAATATCTGCGCGCAAGGGTGCAGGGCTTACTCAGGCAGAGGTTGCTGACTATCTTGGAATACGAAGGCAGACCTATTCTGCCTATGAGCGTGGGGTTAGTATACCTGACACAAATACAATTGCTACACTTGCTAGGCTTTTTTCAGTAAGCGTTGGGGAGCTTGTGGCTGGCGAGGCCCCTGCCAATGTTGTTAGAGTGCCTGTGTGTGGCAATGTTGCAGCTGGTAGACCAATTGACGCTATTGAGAATGTAGAGGAATATGTTGAGGTTGATTCCTCTCTTGCCAAGGGCTGTACGCTTATAGGACTTAAGGTTAAGGGTAGGAGCATGGAGCCTCGATTTACAAGTGGCGACACCGTTATCATTCGTTGCCAAAGTAATGTAGATAATGGCGATATTGCTGTCGTCCTCGTCGGCGAGGAGGCGACAATGAAAAAGATTGTGAAGTATACCGAGGGAATTCGTCTGATGCCAACGAATCCTGCGTATGAGCCGACGTATTTTTCAAACGACGAAATCAGAAATATACCTGTTACCATTATCGGTAAGGTTGTAGAATTAAGAGCAAAGATTTAAGGAGATATAAAATTATGCTAGAACAGCTTAAAAAAGAGGTTTACGAGGCGAATATGCTTCTTGTAAAATATAATCTTATTACATTTACTTGGGGAAATGTCAGTGGAATTGACAGAGAAAAGGGGCTTGTTGTTATAAAGCCATCTGGTGTTGAGTATGATGACCTTACGCCTGATATGCTCCCTGTGATTGACCTTGACGGCAATGTTATTGAGGGTGACTATAAGCCATCATCTGATACTGCCACTCACCTAGAGCTTTATAAGGCTTATCCAGAAATCGGTGGTGTTTGCCATACCCACTCACCATGGGCAGTAATCTATGCTCAGGCTGGTAGGTCTATTACCCCATATGGCACAACTCATGCTGATTATTTTGGCACAGCCATTCCTTGCACAAGAAAAATGACTGACACTGAAATCAAGGGTGAATACGAAAAGGAAACAGGAACAGTTATCCTTGAGGCGCTAAAGGATATAGGCGCTACACAAATGCACGCAGCGCTTGTTCACTCTCATGGTCCGTTCACCTGGGGAGACAATGCGAAGGCGTCAGTTGAGGCAGCCGTGGTTCTTGAGCAGGTTGCAATGATGGCATATAATACTGAAATGCTGATGTTCAATGCAAATGGCAAAGAGGTAAGAATGCAGGAAACGCTTCTTCGCAAGCACTACGATAGAAAGCATGGTCCAAATGCATATTACGGACAAGGAAAGAAATAATCGTATAAAAAAGCCCCGAAATTCGGGGCTTTTTTATTTATTCAATTTTTCGAGCTGAAAGCAATTTGTCTCGAAATCACAAGCTAAATTCTCTCAAAAGCCCTTTTGTGATGCGCATTTCAAATACTATGAACATATGTTAATATAATAATATGAAAGAAAAGCCTAATATAATGCTCTAGCAAAATAAGGATTGATCAGAAGCCTTTTTATTACTTGCTTTCGGTGCAAAGCTGGTCTGACCTTGCATGCTCTGCTTATAAAACGATATCTTGAGTGCGCTGGCTTTCTTGTGTCAAACGCTCGTTTCGGTCTAGCGCTTACTTGTGTTCTAGCTTCATTAAAAGGAAGAGCTTGAAGCAGTTTATGTCTTGTCTTTCTTTTTAAGCCAATCCATGAATTAATTCTGTAGATTTAAGACAAGAGAATAAGCAAAAATGATGTCAAAAGCAAAAAGCGCCAATCAGAATGGGATTTTGAAGAAAAATAAAAAATTTTTTAAAATCTCGTAAAAAGGCTAAAAATGCCTTGTTTTTATATATCTTAACAATACTTTGATTTCCGTCACAAGCAATTTTGAGATATTTTTGAGTAACATTTT
>JAGALI010000198.1 GCA_017625275.1 Clostridia bacterium | reverse complement strand
TTCAACTGGAGGCTTCACCGATTGCTTGCTTCAAGAGGGCGCATGTAAGGTTTTTGCAGTTGATACTGGCGAAAATCAGCTTGATTCTTCATTGCAAGAGGATGATAGGGTAATATATCTTGAAAATTTAAATGCCCGTAATTTGACGCTTGAGCATATAGGACAAGCAGTTGATATTATAGTTATGGATGTTTCCTTTATATCTCAAACGCTAATAATTCCAACCATTATAAGCTTGATAAATAAAAATGGATATTTCCTAAGCCTAATAAAACCACAATTTGAGGTTGGCAGAGATAAAATTGGCAAGGGTGGTATCGTTAAAAACAAGAAGCACCATAGGCTTGCTGTTGAAAAGGTGATTAATTGCGCTAAGGAATATGGATTAAAATGTAATCGCATAATAAAATCTCCAATAGCTGGAGGGGACGGAAATATTGAATATTTGGCTGTTTTTTCAAAAAATGGCATAGAAATAAACGAAAATGCCTTGAAAGGCTTATTTACATAAAAGGGGTACTTTATGAAATCTAAAAGACAAGAGAAAATTCTAGAGATAATTTCAACTAGAAATATTGAGACGCAAGAGGATCTAATTAATGCACTAAAGGCAGAGGGCTACAATGCTACACAAGCAACTGCCTCTCGTGATATTAGACAACTTAAGCTATTAAAGGTTGCAGTAAACGGTGTGTATAAGTATGTTGCTCCAAAAACTGAGTTTGAGAATTCTGGCAAATATAATCACGCGTTATTTGCTTCTATCACCGATATTCACTATGCTTTGAATAATGTTGTTATCAAAACTAGCCCAGGACTTGCTCAAGCAGTTGCAGCTGGTATTGACTCTCTTCACGATCCCGATATTTTGGGTTGTGTTGCAGGCGACGACTGCATAATTTTGGTTTCAAAATCTGAGGATGCAAGTATACGAGTATCTGAAAATTTATCTAAAGTAGCAGAAAAATAAGAATTGAGGTAATTATATGCTTGATTTTTTGCATATTGAAAATGTTGCCGTTGCTAAAAAGCTTGATATTGAATTTAATAAGGGCTTCAATGTTTTAACTGGCGAAACTGGTGCTGGAAAATCAGTCATAATTGGTTCTATAAATATTCTCTTAGGAGGGAAATGCTCCAAGGATATTATTAGGCAGGGCGAGTCAAAGGCATTTGTATCAGCTCTATTTTCTGGCTTAGATGATGAATTCTATGCTTTGTGTGATGAGCTTGCTATTGATTATGATAAGGAAGATTGCTTTTCAATTTCAAGAGCTTACACAATAGATGGAAAAAATACAATTAAAATCAATTCTCAGCCATGTACACTTGCTCAATTAAGGGCTATTGCATCTAGATTGATTAACATTCACGGTCAAAATGATAATCATAGCTTTATGGATAAGGCAAATCATATTCTAATGCTTGATGATTATTGTAATAATTCAGAGCTTATTGCTAAATATAGTGAATATTTTGAAAAACTATCGAAAATTAAAAATGAAATTTCGAGTTTGATAGAACAAAATAAGCAAACCTTGCAAATGGAAGAGCTACTAAAGCTACAAATTAAAGAAATATCATTAGCAAAGCTCAAGGATGAGGAAGAGGAAGAAAAGCTATTCGCTTTAAGACTCAAGCTTAAAAGTGCTGAAAAGCTAGTTAAAAATGCAAACAATGTTTATAAGGTTCTTTTGAAAAACGAAAGTGGCATAAGTGCAGTAGTCTTAATTGAAAAAGCTATAGATGCACTAAAAAAGCTTTCCG
>JAGALI010000197.1 GCA_017625275.1 Clostridia bacterium | reverse complement strand
CATCTATTTGAGCGCCAATCGACATTTCAGAATCAATTGTCTCCTCTTGAGTGTCAGGCACAAGGCTTTCATCAATATCTGCTATTGATTCAACAGGGAACATTGATGCTGTACCTATTTTTGGTGCATTTAGCGACACATCAGTCATTGTTGGGTCGTCACACTCAACATATTGCTGAAGTGCGTCAATCAGCTTCTTCCTCATGAGATATGCCTTTTCCTCTGCCTTTTCGGCGCGAAGCGCTTCCTTGTAGGTCTTTGGATATTTTGCAGGCTTTTCATCAAGCCCCATCTTGAGTCTTTCCTCAGCTGGAAGCTTAAGCGTCTCAGGTGTTTCTGCATCAACGGGGATTACCTTATATGGCTTTGGAATAATCTTGTTTTTACAATCAAAATCTCTTGGGTCAACACGGTCAAACATTCCAAAATGGAATGGAACCACCACCTTCGCCTCAAGCTCTCTTGCAAAGCGCTGTGCATCGTCCATATTCATCGTGCTATATTGTCCGCTTATTGGAATATAGGCTGAATCAAGTCCCTTTGGAAGCTCTTGAACGAGATATTTGTTATAAAGTGTATTTCCAGCAATATAAATATTTTTTCCAGTATAAGAGTCCTCGATAATTACGCCAAATGCACTCTTATCATCCGTCTTACATCTAACTCCCTTTACAAGAAGGTGCTTAAGAGTCCATTCATCTCCCTCCTCAAACATTATATTTGAGTATCTGCCAGCAATTCGCTCTCTATACAGCTTATCATACGCCTTTTCAGATGCCAAAACAACAGTTCTTTTTCTTGTTTTGTGCAAATATTTTTTTAGTGTCACCATATCGGCATGATCTGGATGCGAGTTGGTGAGAATTATCATATCAGGCTTTACCTTTAAAAAATGCTTATCTATTTTCAGCCTGCGCTTCATTGTTTTATCAACCTGACGCATGCTATTTGACAAGTATGGGTCAACAACGACCTTAAGCTTGCCAGAAATTATAAGCAAGCCACCCTGACCTAGCCAAACAGTTTTCATTTTTTACCTCCATTTAGGTTCATTTTTTACAAATACCTAAAATATAATAACATATTTTTTTCGTTTTGTATACAATATTTTTAATTTTTTAAGAAAAATTTTCATTTTTTATTGCAAAAATATAGAATTTATAATAAAATGTTCGATAGTAGCGCTATTTTGGAAAGGAGAAGGGATATGATTTG
The DNA here is from genome assembly GCA_017625275.1 of Clostridia bacterium. Classification (GTDB taxonomy): domain Bacteria; phylum Bacillota; class Clostridia; order Oscillospirales; family CAG-272; genus RGIG2000. The sequence continues at coordinate 4,232 of JAGALI010000197.1, read as the reverse complement.
TTATGATTCAAAAACGATGCAGATATGTGACATTTTCGAGCCTACTGTTGTCGCACTAGGCACCTTTGACGGCGCGCATCTTGGACATATATCGGTTTTTTCTGCATGTCGTGCCCTGGCAAGAGAGCTTGGTGCAAAAAGTGCTGTTTATACCTTTTCCTCAAGTCCAAAGGATTTCTTATGCTCACAGTCTAGTCGCTCTATTTTCACTATAGATGAAAAAATAAGGGCTATTCGCAGCCTTGGAATCGACTATATTTGCATTGAGGATTTTGAAAATGTTTCAAGCATGTCCGGAGATGACTTTTTAAGGTCTGTTTTGGTTGATAAAATGCGAGCTGTTGGCGCTTGCTGTGGCTTCAATTACAAATTCGGCAAGGGCGCCAGCTGTAGCGCAGATGACCTTCGTGCATTCTTTGAAAAAGCAGGAGGATGTGTGCGAATTTGCGATAAAATCCCATTTGAGAATGGCACGCTTAGCTCTTCTGCTCTTCGCAAAAAAATCGAAGCCGGAAATGTCGAGGATATAATTTCTGTTTCGCGTCCTTATAGCATTTATGCTAAGGTGGAGCATGGCAAGGAGCTTGGTCGAACAATTGGAATACCGACGATAAATCAGCTTTTTCCAGACGGTAAGGTTGTGCCCACCGACGGAGTGTATATCACCGAGTGTGAAATTGGTGAGGATGCTTACCCTTCTATAACTAATGTAGGAACTCGTCCAACCGTTGAGGGTGATGCGACAAGAAACATAGAAACTCATATCATAGGATATGATGGTTATCTTTATGGCTCTTATGTAAGAGTTAATTTCTACAAAAAAATACGAGACGAGAAAATATTCTCCTCTTTAGAGGAGCTTAGAGCTGAAATTGAGAAAAACATCAAATCAGCCATCGAATATTTCAAATAAAAATCAGCGCCACCATTCGCCCCAACGGGGTCAGCGACATGGTGGCGCTTTTAGCAAGAAATTCTTGCTCATAATTATCTTACGCTGATTTTTAAAAAAGTATACAGGTTTTTGGCTTTATTTGCCGTCTTTTTTGCATTTTGAATAGTTTAAAGCTACATTTTATATTATATTTTATAAAAATTTACAAAAAAGTATTGAAATATTTGTCACTTTGTGATAAAATGCTTATGTAAGAAATTTATATTATACACAAGGAGTATAAGATGAAAAAAATTATTTCTATCATTCTTTGTATTCTCACTATCGCATCGTGCTTCGTTTTTAGCACCTCTGCCGAGGAATCAGAATATAAGGATGTTTCAGCTGAATCACTTTTGAAATGCTCTACTCAGTGGAACTCTTGGTCAGCGCCTAAGTACACAATCGACAAGAGCATTGTTAACGACCGTGTCGCTGTTCGCGGATACAAGTTCTGGCGTTCCGACTATGGCCGTAACCCAGCATTCAACCAAAATGATGTTTGGATTGAGTATCGCTACAAGGAATACAAGGAAATTGACACCATTGATATTTATGTTGAAAGAAAGGTTGCAAATAAATATGTCCTTGAAGTACTTGTTATGGGTGAATGGGTAAAATTTGACGCCGTAACAGATGCTAATGCTCCTTCCTATGTAGAGGATGGCAAGACATATAACGATGTTGCTGTTATATCCTTCGACATTGATAAAATGTTTGGTGAGCTCAAGGCTAAATATCCAGATGATTATGGTCATCTTCCTGACGGAAACCTCACAACAAAGAAGTTTAGATTTAAGCTAGTATATTCAGACCAATGGAATCCACCTATCTTCTATGAAACAGTTGTTATGGCTAAGAAGGGTGAAGTTCCTGCTCTTGACGTTCCAGATGATGCAGAGCTTTCTACAAACGCTGCTCTTAGTGGACATATGTATGCTTCCACATCTCTCAAATCACCTGCTCGTTATCCTTTCTTCGCTGCCGATAACACAACCTCCAACTTCTGGCAGGCTGCTGAAGCATCAAGCAACGAATGGATTAAATCAGAGTTTGACAAGCCTTATGACCTTTCAAAGCTAGAGATTGATTTCGGTGGTATTACAACAGACAAGGACAATACCTTTGATGTTGAAATCAAGCTCCTCGGTGCTGATGGCACTTGGACAACTCATTCTACAAAGACAGGTGTTAAAACAACCTCTAAATTTGAGACTGGAAAGATTACTGTATTTGAGGCTGCTAGTGATGCTGATGTACTCAAAAATATAAGAGGCGTTCAGCTTGTATTTACAAATATGGCTGCAGGCTCATCTGCTGCTGTTAACGAAATTACCGCTACCATCGCAAACGAAGGCAAGTGTATCTTCCTTGCTGGTTGGATGACCAGTGACAGAAAAGAAGCCGTTGCTAATGGTAACATTGCAGTTTATGGCGACGCCTACGCTTCATCAACATTTGATTATGTAGGTATTTCTGAACCACAATATATTAACGACGGTCAGATTCTTGCTGCTTCATATGCTTGGTATGCTGGTTACCTTTCTTCTGGCGAGCACTGTGGAGTTGTTCTTAACTCACCTGCTGGAAAGGCTAGTGTAACAAAGGTTGTTCTTAACTTTAATGATATTATTACATATGAGCATGTAAATTCAGACTGGACTCGTGAAAACAAAATCCTTGGTGACTATGTTATCGGATTTGAAATTCAGGCTAAGCAGGCTGACGGCACATTTAAGAAGGTTGCTGAGGGCTCATCATACGACCCAACATCAAAGAGCTACATCGTAGCATTTGATTTCAAGGAGCCTGTTGTTACTGATGACATTCGCGTAGTTTTCACATCTAACGATTCTGGCTTCGCTTACCTCAAGGAGCTTGAGGTTTATGCTTCAGATGTTCCTTATGGAGATGCTACAACCAACGGATATTGCACATATCCTACTCAAAGAAAGGTTGCTAATGCTACTAAAAACTTTGCTACCCCATTTGTACAATATCGTGCAGCATTCATGAATCTTATCTCTCCTGTTTCTAAATAATAACAAAAACGCCAGCCGCTTGGTTGGCGTTTTCTTTTGAAAAAGAGCAGGCGTTTGCCTGCTCTTTTTATATATCCATATCCTCAACTATAATCTCAGCCTCAATATTGGCCTTGCCATCTGAGCGCACTGTTCTAAAATAAAACCTGTTATCTACCCTTGACATATAAACCTTCAAGGTTTCATCAAGCACTGCCTCTGACGCAAAATGAATGCCTATTGATTTTACTCTTAGCCTATTAGCATTTGGTATTCTGTCGCAAATTATTCTTGGATAATTTGTATTGTTCATATGGCCATTTACATCTATATCGCTACGCTGAACTGTATATTCTCCAACCAATGACATAGGAAGCGCACTGGGTATTCTAACCCTAACTGGACGCTCCGTCGTCACAGGCTCATCCATAGAATATGCGCTAGTATCTATATCCTCAACACTTAAAAGCTTTTTTTCATTTATTGAGACAAGCGCCCATGAGGATGCCGCCTCACAAAGTATTTCGCCATCTCTTTCTATTTCATAGCAACGAAGAAAATTGAGTCCCCTGCTTGGACAAGCCCACGAGCGCGCTATAATCTCCTCGTACGTAAAAATAGGTGCATGAATTTCAAGCCTTATTGCGCTAAGAATAAACGCCTTACCCTGTGCCAAAAGCTCGTCATATGAGGGGTGCTGTGCGTTAAGCTGGCACATTGCTGCCTCTTGTATATATTTAAAGATTTGCGACACGCTAGCAGTCTCATTTTCGTCGGTATCGTGAAATCTAACTCTTATTTTTTCGCTCCATTTCATATTGACATTCTCCTTTTCTATACCTAAATATTTTAGCACCTTTTTTATAAAATGTCAAGGTGAGAATTTTGTCGTTTTTTATCGCACAGAATATATTATTAATAGAAGGCTTTTGTTTAAACTTCAAAAAGCTGTCAATAATATAATCACAATTAATTTTTGGAGAAAAGAAATGAACATAAGAAGAGGAGATATATATTACGCTGATTTAAGCCCTGTTATAGGCTCTGAGCAGGGTGGACTAAGACCTGTGCTCATAGTTCAAAACGATGTGGGCAATAGATATAGCCCAACAGTTATAGCAGCAGCAATCACTAGTCGTATATCAAAGACAAAATTACCGACACATATCGACATTTATGCATCAAATGTAGGGCTTAGCAAGGACTCCGTTGTTCTTCTTGAGCAAATTAGAACTCTTGACAAAACTCGCTTAAAGGAAAAAATGGGGCATCTTGAT
>JAGALI010000196.1 GCA_017625275.1 Clostridia bacterium | reverse complement strand
GCTGAAAAACTTGATGTTTTTGAGCGCACAGACAACTGCCAGCGTGGAAAAAAGACACGCGAGCGTCTTGAAGTCTATATAATCAAAATATGCGCGTGAGGGTGGCACGATAAATGAGGTTATAACAGCCACCAGCGTAGCTATCAAGAATACAGCATGTCCCCTTGCAAAAATTAATACCCTTTTCATTTTCTGTTTTTACCCTGATAGGAGCCTCGTCTATAAAGCTCCTTGTCTATTTCGTTAATTACTATCGTCTTTTTAAGACTCCAAAGAGGGGCGATTAGTGTTTTTCTGTCTCCGTCACCAGTCACCCTTTCAATCACCATCTCCTCTGGCAATATCTCAAGCTGGTCGCACACTATCGACACATACTCCTCTTTTGAAAGTGGCTCATATTCTCCTCTTTTATACATTTTGGCAAGAGGCGTGCCCTCAATTACATGAAGAAGATGAATTTTTATTATATCTGGGCTTAATTTCGCCACAGAGTGCGCCGTTTCAAGCATCATTTCTCTTGTTTCCTTAGGCAATCCATTAATTATATGAATGGCTATTTTCACCCTTGGCGCGCGCTCCCTTATGCGAGACATCGCTTCCTCAAGCTCACTAAAGCTATGACAGCGATTTATAAGCTCTGCCGTTTTATCGTGCGCGCTTTGAAGCCCAAGCTCCAGTGTTACTGGCATCTTCTCCGAGAGCTTATTTAATAGGTCTATTTTTTCGTTTTCGAGGCAATCTGCTCGCGTTGCAATATCAACCATAACAGCTCCCTCTAGCCCCGATACCTCGTCTAAGATTTTCTTTAGGTTTTCCACGCTTGTGTGGGTGTTTGTATGCGCCTGAAGGTACGGAATAAACGATTTCACCCTTTCCCACTTGGCGCTTATTTGCGCGCGCCCTAGCTCATACTGCTCTCTTATAGAGGCAAGCCCCTCACAATTTCTTGAAGCACTGCCACCAGAGCAATAAATGCATCCACCAACGCCTCGCGTGCCGTCTATGTTAGGACAGCTAAGCCCTGCGTCAAGCGTAACCTTGGCACACTTTTCACCAAGGCTGTGTCGCAAATAGTAATCATAGGTATGATAGCGCTTATTTGTGTCGCTATATTTAAATGGATTTTTTGTAATCTGTGACATTTTATATACCTCTAATTAAATGGCAGGGAAGCCCCTGCAGGCAAAATTTCGAGTTAAATAATATTAATTACTTAATTATTACTCGACAATGTCGCACAAAACAAAAAATCCTGTTTTGTGCTAGTAAAATTGGTAACAACCTACAACAGGGGAGCCCCTGCAGGCAAAAATTCGAGTTAGATTGTATTAATTTGCTTAATTGTTCTCGACAATGTCGCACAAAACAAAAAATCCTGTTTTGTGCTAGTAAAATTGGTAACAACCGACAGCAGGGGAGCCCCTGCAGGCAAAAGATGCGAGTGGTGCAAGCGTCAATAAAAGCAAAAGGAAAAGTCACAGGGGTGCGACTTTTCCTTTTGGAGCTACTAATCGGAATCGAACCGATGACCTCATCCTTACCAAGGATGCGCTCTACCAACGGAGCCATAGTAGCATTTATGTGCGAAAGTTATTGTACCAGAAGTTTTTTTATTTGTCCAGTCTTTTTTTGATATTTTTAATAAGGGGGCACGCGCCCCCCTATTACACCTCTATTGTAATTATATTTTCCTTGCCAGCCTTAATATCAAACGGTGTGCCGTTTATCTCAATCGTCTTATCCTCGTCTGTGTCAATAACAAGAGTGAGAGGCATATTAAATATGCTCTTATCAAGGGTGTGTGACACTGTGATTTTGTTGCCCTGTGTCGATATCTTGGCGCTTTTGCGCTCATAAAAATATTTTACGGCATCATTCATTGAGGCAATCCACAGCTTACCCTCAAGCGCCAAGGACGCAAGATAATAGCACTCCTCTCTAAAGGTATCAAGCCTTTGGGCGTGGAAGATGTCCTCCTCCTTCTCGGATAGCCAATGATTTACCTGTATTGCATACTCTCCACCCTTAACAAGCCCGTCTACAAATTCGATATAGGGTGTGGGGTCCTTGTGCTCATGCCTTCCGATAATCACGCCTATGTCATACATATCCATCGTATCGGGGTCAGAGCCACCCTCCTTATTGTTTCTGTTGGCATAATAAATGTCGTGAAGAGCACGACAGCCCTCAGGGGTGTGTCCACCATTTGGCGCGACATAGCAAATAGGGGCTATTCCATATATTTTCTCAAGCTCCCCTTTTGACTGGATTGCATCGTTTACGCGCACATCCCACGGCGTTTGCTCATTAAAGCAGATACAATGGTCCATAGAGTGCGAGGCGATATCATAATAGCCCTGCGCCACAAGCTCCTTCCAAAGCGCGATAAGCTTTTCATTCAAAAAGCCAACAGTCTGCGCACTGGTCGCCTTTATTTTAACGCCTGATTGCTTCTCTATTTCCTTAAATATTTCAACTGTTTTAAGAGTCGAGTCATAATAACAGCCGTCGTCAAAGACAAGTGTAAAGCCTGCGTGCGCGTTATTCAAATATTTCGCTATAGATGCTTTCATTCTATAAAACCTTTTTAAGTGAGTCGCTGATTGTCGGTGCGCTGTCAATATGCGCGTTTTCCTTTGGATTTTCGGTTGTATGTACAGGACAGCCTGCGCCACCCACACAGCCACCTACGCACGCCATGCCCTCAATAAAGTTAGCGTCAAGCTTACCATATTTCATCTTTACAAGCGCGCTTACGCATTGCTCTATGCCGTTTGCCGACACGCTCTTAAGCTCAAAGAACTCATTGTCTCCGTGCTCACATATTCCCTCGCGCACTGCATCTGCAAGACCACCACAGCGTGCAAAGTTGCGTCCAAAATATGATGATGCACCCATTGTGCTTTCCTCATTGAATACGGTTATATCAATATCTCGGCTTCCGAATAGTGCCTGAAGCTCCTCAAAGGTGATAACGCTATCAACATATTCTCTTACATTTTCCTTTTGGAATTCAAGCTTCTTCGCAGTACATGGACCTATGAATACAAATTTCGAGGTAGGCTCCTTTTGCTTTAGGAACTTACAAATTGCAGCCATAGGGGATAGAGTTTGCGATAGAAAATTAACAAGCTCTGGAAATTGCTTCTCAACATGGGCAACAAATGCAGGACAGCAGGAGCTTATAAGCGTTCCCTTTTTAACAAGCTCGTGCGATTCCTCATCTGCTACCATATCTGCGCCAAGCGCAGCCTCAACAACCTCGCTAAAGCCAAGCGCCTTAATGCCTGCAATTACCTGTCCCTGTGTAGCGTAGCCGAACTGTGACGAGATAGATGGGGCAACAACGGCATAAACCTTGTAATTTTTTCCACCGTCGCTATCCTTAATCATGTTGATTACATCGCAAATAAAGCTCTTATCCGAGATTGCACCCCAAGGGCAGTGATAAACACAGTTTCCACAGGCGATACAGGTTGAGTTGTCTATCTTCGCTTCCTTGGTTTCACCACCTGCGTAAATTGCCTTAATCTTACATGCCTTCTCGCATGGGCGAGTACGGTGAGTTATCGCGCCATATGGACACATGCGTGAGCATTGACCACACTCAACGCATTTTGATTTGTCAATTTTAGCTACATGGCTCTTTTCGTCAAATGAAATAGCACCGAACTTGCATACATACTCACAGTTGTGCGCAAGACAGCCACGGCAGGCAGGGCCAACCTCGTATCCACCGGCAGGACATTCATCACATGCAATACCGATAACCTCGATAACATTTGGGTTGTTCTTGTCGCCACCCATAGCCATTTTTATTCTTTCCTCAACAATTGCGCGCTCCTTGTAAATACAGCAACGAATTGCAGGCGTGTTGCCTGGCGCAATTTCCTTTGGAATGTCAAGCACGGTTTCAAGAAGCGTACCGTCCCATGTGCGCCTTGCAACCTCCTTTAGCACTCTGTATTTCAAGTGCTGAACCTCAGTGTCAAATCTGCGATTTTCCTTTTTCATAAAAACCTCTCTTTGTAGAAATCATCTCTCATCTTATATTTTATCATACACAAATATAAATATCAATAAAAACATTTTATAATTTATATAGAAACAATAAAAAACAGGCTTTTTCAAGCCTGTTTTTTATTTAAGCATTCTGCTATTCATTCCAAAATTCGCACTTGAGCTCTGCTCACGAGTAGCAACAACGCATAACGAAGCTCGGTACAAAGGCGAATTCTATTACGACCTTTACGAAGACGAAAAGCCCGATGAACTGCGGCCGGAATCCGAATTTTATCCCG
>JAGALI010000195.1 GCA_017625275.1 Clostridia bacterium | reverse complement strand
CCCGAGTGATGCGAGCTTCGCTATTACTTCCTCGAGGGATTTCTTTCCGAGGTTCTTAACCTTTATCATATCCTCTTCTGTACGGTTGATAAGGTCTTCTACATTATCAATGCCTGCACGCTTCAAGCAGTTGAAGCTTCTTACAGACAAGTCAAGTTCCTCAATGGTCATCTCAAGTACCTTTTCCTTGATGGTCTCTTGTCTTTCAACCATTGTTTCAGTTCCTCTTGCCTCATCAGATAGCTCTACGAGCAAGGTGAAATGATCGTTGAGAATCTTGGCTGCAAGCGATATTGCCTCTGTTGCGCTGATAGTGCCGTTTGTTTCTACATCCATTGTGAGCTTGTCGTAGTCAGCAATGCTTCCTACACGAGTGTTCTCAACTGAGTAGCTTACATTGTAAACAGGTGTATATATTGAGTCAACAAAGATTGTTCCTACTGGAATGATTGCCTGGCTCTTTATATGGTCTGTCTTGTTCTTTTCCTGTGATACATATCCACGACCACGCTCGAAGGTAAGCTCCATATAGAAGTGTGTTCCCTCTGCAACGGTTGCAATGTGTAAATCAGGGTTAAAGATTTCAAGGTCGGCATCATGTTTAATGTCACCGGCAGTAACCTCGCAAGGTCCTGTTACATCGATAAATGCTGTCTTTGTAACATCTCCGTAGATTTTTGGAATAATTCCCTTTACGTTAAGAACAATTTCAGTAACATCCTCTGTTACACCCTCAACGGTTGAAATCTCGTGAAGAGCACCATTGATTTTGATGCTTGATACAGCGTAGCCTGGAAGGGAGCTTAAAAGCACTCTTCTAAGTGAGTTACCAAGGGTTGTTCCAAAGCCTCTTTCAAGTGGCTCTACGACAAATCTACCCTTTCTGCCGTTATCGCTTTCGCCCATAACTGTGATATTGGGCTTTTCTATTTCTATCATCATAATAATTAATAATCCTCCTTGTGTTGAATTATGTTTTTCTTTTTCTCAATTCCTTGAGAGGAGTTTTACGCTACAAAACTATTCATCTGCACTGTACCTGCGCCTTTGGCGCAGTATCCATAAAACAGGATTTGTACAGCAGACAAAGAGCGATTATTATTTGGAGTAAAGTTCGATGATGAGCTGTTCGTTGATCTCGAAATCGATATCATCACGCTCAGGCATAGCGATAACCTTTGCGCTTCCGTTTCCGAGCTCAAGCCATTTTGGAGCTATTGTATCCTTCATACCCTCAACAAGAGCCTTAATCTTTGGTGATTCAGTCTCCTTAACAGCGATTACATCGCCAACCCTTACGAGGATTGATGGGATATTAGCCTTGTGGCCGTTCAATGTGAAGTGGCCATGAAGAACGAGCTGACGAGCCTCCTTGTGGCTGTTTGCAAGTCCCATTCTGAATACTACGTTATCAAGTCTTCTCTCGAGAAGTCTGAGCAAGTTTTCGCCTGCGATGCCGTCCTGGTTATCTGCCTTCTTGTAGTAGTTCAAGAATTGGTTCTCCAAAACGCCGTAGTATCTCTTAGCCTGTTGCTTTTCTCTCAATTGAGTTCCATACTCAGTGAGCTTCTTCTTTGCTGCACCGTGCTGACCAGGAGCAGACTTTCTTCTATCCAATGCGCACTTGCCTGAGGTACAACGCTCACCCTTAAGGTATAGCTTTTGTCCTTCTCTACGGCAGAGCTTGCATGAAGGTCCTGTATATCTTGCCATTTTGTGTTCCTCCTATTAGAATTAAACGCGTCTGCGCTTTGGTGGTCTACAACCGTTGTGTGGGATTGGAGTTACATCCTTAATCATTGTAACTGTAAGTCCTGCGGTTGAAAGTGCACGAATTGCGGATTCACGACCTTGACCAGGTCCCTTAACATAAACCTCTACGGTCTTCATTCCGTGCTCCATTGCTGCCTTTGCTGCTGCTTCAGCTGCCATTTGTGCGGCGAATGGAGTTGATTTTCTTGAACCCTTGAAGCCGAGCTCGCCTGCTGATGCCCATGATACTGCATTGCCGGCTACGTCGGTGATGGTTACTATTGTGTTATTAAATGTAGAGCTGATATGCGCTGCACCCTTTTCGATGTTCTTGCGCTCACGGCGTCTTCTAACAACTTTCTTATCGTTTGCCATTTGCTACACTCCTTATTTCTTCTTGTTTGCTATCGTCTTTGCAGGACCTTTTCTGGTTCTTGCATTTGTCTTTGTTCTTTGTCCTCTTACTGGAAGACCTTTTCTGTGTCTAGTTCCGCGATAGCAGTTGATTTCTACTAGACGCTTAATGTTAAGAGCTACCTCTCTACGAAGCTCACCCTCAACATGGTAGTTTGTTTCGATTTCATCACGAAGCTTCGCGATTTCGTCTTCTGTCAAATCTTT
>JAGALI010000194.1 GCA_017625275.1 Clostridia bacterium | reverse complement strand
TAAGCTCATAGGTTATTTCAGCTCCCATAGAAGCTCGAACAGCTATTATTGTAGTTGGAATAAGACAAAATGAAGAACAGCCTAATACAGCAAGAGTAATCATATCGGCATTTGCAGAGGATTTATTAGAGCCCTTACTCATTTTTTCAATAGCAGAAATCGCCAAAGGTGTTGCTGCATTTGATATTCCAAGAATATTTGCACTTATGCAGGCAGTAATTTCTTCCGTTGCAACATTTTCTTTAAAGGATTTTGGAAATATGCGCTTCAAAATAGGTCTTAAAATCCTTGATAAGCGTTCTATAATACCAGCCTCCTTTAAAATACTCATAATTCCGTTCCAAAAGGCCATTATTCCTATTAAGGAAATGACAAGATTAACACTTTTCGAAGCTCCAGAAATTAAAGCTGTGGTTATACTTGATATATTAGATGTAGATATTGCATATACAATAGAAATGATGCATATTGCACCAAAGCATTTTCCTAACATAAATCACCTGTTTAATTGACAGTTTTTGACAAAATTTGTGTTGACATACATATTAATGTATGATAAAATTAATTTATAAATTTAAATAAAGGAAGAGGCAAGGCTATGAAAAAAAGAGAAACAGGCATCTATAGACATGTAGATGCGCTGGGTAGAATTGTATTGCCAATGGAAATTAGAAACACTCTTGATATTCAAACAGGAGATGCGTTGGAAATATCTGTTGAAAATGAAAAAATAGTACTTAAAAAGCAACAGCAAAGATGTGTTTTTTGTCTTGGAAAAAGCAATCTTGTGAAAATTGAAGAGAAGTTTGCATGTGCAGAGTGCATCAAGAAAATAAAGGGCGATTATTAAAAACTTATTCGTTTAGATAGAAAAAAGAACTGAGGGCATAAAATATGGAAAAAATACTAATGTATAAAAAGCCAGCAGAGGCATTCGAGGAGGCGTTACCTCTTGGCAATGGTTCTCTTGGTGCTATGATTTATGGAAAGACAAATATCGAAAGAATTTCTTTGAATCACGATACTCTTTGGTCTGGAAAGCCAGGGCAAATAATGGAAAAGGATGCAAGGTCTTCTTTTGAGAGGGCAAAGCAATTAACACTCGACGGAAAGCTTTATGAGGCTCAAATTGATATTGAGAAAAACTTTACTGGTCGCTGGTTAAATTCATATATGATGCTTGGAAATATTTATATCGAAAGGGAGAGTTCTAGCGCTTCGTGTAGTGAATATGTTCGCACTCTTGATTTGGAAAAATCACTTGTCAATATAAGCTATAAAGAGGACGAAATTGATTTCGAAAGAGAATATTTTATTTCCTATCCTGATAATTGCATGATGATAAGGCTACATTCCTCAAAGCCTGTAACATATAGAATTACAGCTGATTGCGTTGGAAAGAGTGCTGTCACTGCAGGACCAAATACTTTGTATTTGACAGGGGAATGCCCCACAACTATTCCCCCAAGCTATGACAGAAATGCTGTTCCTGTTGTTTATGATGGTGATGGAGTTAAGGTTAGTGCTATGACAAGAGTTGCTTGTGATGGAGCTATAGAAAATGATTTAAACTCATTGAGGATAATTGATGTAACAGATGCAACGATTTATTTTTGTGCTGAAACTAGCTTTGTTTCGTTTGATAAGCTTCCTAACAAGCCAACCTTTAAGCCTTGTCTTGAGCATCTTGAAAGACTTGTAGAGAAAAAATATGAGGACATAAAAAACGCTCATGTAAAAGATGTTTCGTCACTTTTTAATAGAGTAGAAACTGATTTTGGTGGAACACCAAGCGATATGGCGACTGATGACAGAATTCGTAGCGAAAATAAGGATGTGTCCTTGTGTGAGCTTCTTTTCAATTTTGGAAGATACCTTATAATTGCATCATCAAGAGAAGGCTCTAGAGCTACTAATCTTCAGGGTATTTGGAACGATAAGTTTTTTGCACCTTGGTCATCTAACTATACTGTTAATATAAACACTGAAATGAATTATTGGCCAGTGCTTATGTGCGATTTGCCGGAATGTCATCAGCCGATGATAGAGCTAGTAAAGAATGTTAGCAAAAATGGAATTGAAACAGCAAAGCACTATTATGGGGCAGAGGGCTTTGTATCTCACCATAATCTTGATTTGTGGGCCAACACAACTCCTGTTGGAAACAAGGTTAAGGGCTCGCCAAGATATGCGTTTTGGAATATGTCATCAGGCTGGCTTTGCAGACATCTTTTTGAGCATTATGAATACACTCTTGATAAGAATTTCTTGGCGAGTGTTGCATACCCTATAATGAAGGAAAGCGCTAAATTCTATCTGTCCATTATGATAAATCATAATGGAAAATGGATAGTAACTCCATCTACATCTCCTGAAAATGGAGTTGTTGTGGATGGAAAGGTTATTCATACAACTCTTTACACAACTATGACTCAATCCATAGTTGAGGATTTGTTTACAAATATTTCAAGGAGTGCTGAAATACTTGGAATAAATGATGATTTTGTTGCAGAAATTAGAGAAAAATTACCTAATGTAGGGATTTATAAGATAGGCTCACAAGGACAATTGCTTGAGTATAATGAGGAATACAAGGAGGAGGATGTTCATCATAGGCATGTGTCACACCTCTACGCAATGTATCCTGCTAGCTTAATTACTACTGAAAGTACAAAGACTCTTGCCGATGCTTGTCGTCAAACTCTCGAAATAAGAGGAGACGAAAGCACAGGTTGGAGCATGGGCTGGAAGGTTAATCTTTGGGCAAAGCTCAAGGACGGAGATAGAGCCTATAAGCTTGTTAAGAATCAGCTTACCTTTGTAGAGCCAGAAGCAGAGCTTAAATATGATCAGGGTGGAGGAACATATGCAAATATGTTTGATGCACACCCACCATTCCAAATTGATGGAAACTTTGGCGTTAGTGCAGGAATAGCGCAAATGTTTATGCAATGTGAAAATGGCAAAATAATGATATTACCAGCACTTCCAAAGGAAATGAAAAACGGAAAAATAAAGGGACTTTTGGCGAAGGGTGGAATAAAGGTCGATATTGAGTGGAAAAACTCGAAACTTTCTCACCTTGTGCTAGTAACACCTATCGAGCAAACAGCTATAATAAATGTTGAGGGAATTGATAAAATAATCAACCTTAAACCTAATGAAAAATTTGTTTTAGCTTAACTTGGGGGTACATATGAAAAACTTGGGATATTATAACGGAGAAATAGGACCTATTGAAGAAATGAAGGTTTCTATGACAGACAGGGCGTTTTACTTCGGAGACGGGGTGTACGATGCAGTTATGTGCCGTAATAATATCCCTTATCTTTTGTGTGAGCATATTGAACGATTTTATAGAAATTGTGAGAGGCTTGCTATTGTAATTCCAAAATCAAAAAAAGAGCTTTATGAGTGTATTTGCTTGCTTGCTAAAATGGTAGAAGCAGATGAAAAATTTATTTATTTTCATAAATCTAGATGTAGTGCCTTGAGGGCGCATTCGGCAAGTCCTACGATTGGGAATATATGTATTATGATAACGCCTCAAAAAATCGGTGATATTAAGTTGAAAATGAGCGCAACAACAGTACCTGATACAAGGTATCAGCTGTGTGATATAAAAACCTTGAATTTGCTACCTGGTGTTTTGGCAGCTCAATACGCCGAGAGATTAGGAACTGAAGAAGCTATTTTCCACAGAAATGGTATAGTTACTGAGGGCTCACATTGTAATGTTTCAATTATATCAAATGGTAAAATTGTAACTGCTCCTGCAAATTGTTATATACTGCCAGGAGTCACTAGGGCTCATTTGATAGCTGAAGCACAAAAGATAGGTGTAATGGTTGAGGAGAGAGAATATTCGTTGGATGAGCTTAAATCAGCTGATGAAATATTAATTACAAGCTCTAGCAAGCTTTTAAGAGGTGTTGATTTACTTGATGGAGCAAGCGTTGGAGGAAAGAATCCAGAGCTTCTAGAAGCATTG
>JAGALI010000193.1 GCA_017625275.1 Clostridia bacterium | reverse complement strand
GTGCCCTGCTCCAACCATCAAAAGCTTGTATTTTTTCGCAAGTGTGTCAAGCATATCTCTGTGCTCCTTGCTAAGTGGCTCCTTATGCTGTGTTATGGTGCCATCTAAATCCATTGCAACTAGCTTTATTTTTGACTTATCCATATTAATTCTCCAAAAGGTCATAATTCAGCCAAAGCACGGTATATCTATCCTTTAAATCCTTGGCATACTTTATCGCTTTTTCAAGCTTTTCCTTACCATAAAGCGCGTAAAACTCCTTTATATCAAGCTCTACCAGGGCTAGCATTTGCTCAATTTCAATAGGGCTTGGCATTTCTTCTAGGATTTTTCTGATTTCCGTCTCCTTTGACTTGTAAATTGAAAGCCTATCCCTGTTATAGGTGCCTAGTCTCTCCTGAAGCGCTATACAGCCACTTGCAACCTCTTTATATGCGTCTTGCATATTCTTTAGATAGCTTGCCTTATCCTCTTTATATTGCACACTTGGAAATGGTTTTTCAAGAAGCCTTTTTCTAATATCTGCCGTTATAACGGTTGAATATGCGACATCTACGCCGTGGGCAAAATATGGCTCATTTTTCACGATGCCTGTGATTTCAAAGAAATGCGACAAATGATGCTCACTACCAGAGGCGGGGCGAGAGGTTGTCGCAAAGCTCATCATAATTCCTACTACAATAAGCGCCTCGGCAAGAGCCCTTATGCTCTTTTCGTCTCTTTTTAAAAGTCCCCCTGCTGTGCTTAGAGTCTTTTTAATCATTTCATAGGTGATATCGTAAATATACTGGCAAAAGTATTCGCCATTTACCACGCTTGAAAGCCTCCAGTCGTTTAGTGCAGAATATTTGCCGATAATGTCACCATAGCCTGCCTTTATCATTTCCATCGGAGCGTTTTTAAGCACCCCTGTGTCGGCAATTATTGCAAGAGGTAGTCCTGCTGGCACAGTTTCCTTCATACCCTTTAAAATCATTGCAGAGCCTGTTGATGCGTAGCCGTCCATTGATGGGGCAGTTGCCACTATCATATATGGAATTTTAGAAAAATGAGACACATATTTACAAAGATCCTGTATAACTCCAGAGCCAATGCCTAAAATTAGGTCTATATTATCCATGCTCTTAGTTACGGTGGCAATTGCCTCTTCATTAGGAATTAATACTGTTTTACCTGAAAAAATAACTTGTCTCAAAATTCTTTCGTTGAGTATTTTTTCAGTAGTCTCACCGGCTACGGCATATGTATTTTCGTCAGCCACAAGCAATATTTTATTGTATTTTTGGCAAAGTGCCAGCAAGCGCAAGATGGCGTTTTCTTCAACAAAAACGCTTTCTATTGGGCACTTATGTACCTTGCCACACGATGTGCATTCAACTCCCTTTAAAATCTCATTTATGTTCATTTTTCTCTCCACAATTGTTTTGTTATTTTTAGTATATCTTATTTACCAATAATTTTCAATACTATAAACAAAAAAAGCTACCACTTTTAGTGGTAGCTTAATACTATTTTTTATTATTTATTACTGACACTATTGTCAAAGATAGCAAAGCAACTGAAATTATAACGCCAAGGACGGAAACATATCTTATACCGTGCAGTAGTGGGGTGAGAGAAATTATTGTTGTCACAAAAGAAAGCACTGTGATAGAACGACTTAATTTGTCGCTTCTTTTTAGAAAATTTAAAGCACACATCACCAGCAAAGCAACGCTTAGAAGTGCTGTGATAAATGGACCAAAATTTGCGTATCCAAACGGAACTAGGTTAAAATATGCAAAGGTTTTGCGAATTGGGTCCCCATCAGGATTAGCGAAATTACACACTGCGCCAAAGGGCAACGCCTCTAGCACGATTACAAGCAGGGACAATGCAAGCAAAATTGTTCTTTTGAATTTCATATGTACTTCTCCTTTAGCTTTGTTAATTTTATTATACCACCCTTCTTGTATACTGTCAACATTTCGTTTGAATTAAGCCTTGCTTACATCGCAAAATCTATGTAAACAAAAAAGAGGCATTTAGCCTCTTTTTTATAGTGAATTCATATAATCCTCAAGCTCTGATTTTATTACTGACACCTGTGGCCCATAGATAACCTGTACG
>JAGALI010000192.1 GCA_017625275.1 Clostridia bacterium | reverse complement strand
GCGCAAATCTTCTTGCAAAGCTTGATGCCTATGCGTCACTTGCAGAGGTTGCAATGAAAAATAATTATGTTTGTCCGGAGGTTGATTATAGCGATGTAATCGACATTAAGGACGGACGTCACCCTGTTGTAGAGCAATTTGTTAAGGACAGCTATTTCGTTCCAAACGATACCTTTCTTAACACAACGACAGACCGTCTTGCCCTTATCACAGGACCAAATATGGCAGGTAAATCAACCTATATGCGTCAAAGTGCACTAATAGTTGTAATGGCTCAAATCGGCTCCTTTGTTCCTGCAAAATCTGCAAGAATAGGTATTGTTGATAAGCTGTTTACTCGTGTTGGCGCATCCGACGACCTTGCCTCTGGTCAATCAACCTTTATGCTTGAGATGACCGAGGTTGCCTATATTCTCGAAAACGCCACAAAGCGTAGCTTTATAATTTACGATGAAATAGGCAGAGGCACTAGCACCTTTGATGGAATGAGCATGGCTAAGGCTATTGCCGAATACACAGCAAGCAGAAAAATAGGCGCAAAGACCATGTTTGCAACACACTATCATGAGCTTACCTCGCTTGAGGACGAAATTGACGGAGTTGTAAACTATAACATAGCAGCTAAAAAGCGTGGAGAGGATATAATCTTCCTTCGCAAAATTGTAAAGGGACCAACAGATGATAGCTATGGTATCGAGGTATCAAAGCTAGCAGGTGTACCAAACGAGGTAGTAAAGCGTGCTAAGACAATCCTTGCCGAAATTATTGAGCAGGGTGGCCCTGTAAGACCAGTCTTGTCTAAAAACGAGCCCTCAATGGAAATGTCAATTGAGGACATCGGTATATATGAAATTGCCGATAGAGTAAAGAAAATAGATATAAATACTCTTACTCCAATTGAGGCAATGAACTTTATTTTCGAGCTTAAAAAGCTAATTAACTAAAAGGAGATTGCAGATGGGAAGGATAAATCTACTTGGCTTTGATGTAGCCAACCTTATAGCCGCAGGCGAGGTCGTTGATCGTCCCTCATCTGTGATTAAGGAGCTTGTTGAAAACTCAATAGACGCAGGCGCGACCTCAATAACAATCGAGGTGAAAAACGGTGGAAAAACCTTTATGCGTATAACCGACAATGGCTGTGGCATTGAATTTGATGACCTTCCTGTTGCCATTTTGCGTCATGCGACAAGCAAAATAAAGGACGCGTGCGACCTTGAAGCAATAATGACACTAGGCTTTCGCGGAGAGGCTCTTGCAGCTATTTCCTCTGTGTCCAAGCTTCGCATCATGTCCAAGACCAAGAATAGTGAGCTCGGTGGATTTTTGGAGTGTCATGGTGGCGAGGTTATAAGCCATATGAAAACAGGCTCGTCTGACGGCACAACAATAATAGTTGAGGATCTTTTCTTTAATGTTCCGGCAAGAAAAAAGTTCTTGAAGGCTGATCGCTCTGAAACAGGTACAATTACAGCAACAGTAGAAAAAATCGCACTTTCAAAGCCAGAGGTTTCCTTCCGTTACATTGCCGACGGAGAGGTTAAATTTGTAACCTCAGGTGATGGCTTACTTCAAAATGCAATATATTCAATTCTAGGACGCGACCTCGCAAAGAAAACCATAAGGGTTGAAAGAAGCGAGGGTGGAATAAGGGTAGAGGGCTTTATATCAACCCCAGAGCTTGCACGCGCAAATCGCAATCTTGAAAACTTTTACATAAACTCAAGATTTGTAAAGAGTAAGACCATGTGCGCAGCGCTTGAGCAGGCATACCTTTCATACATTCCAACCGATAAATATCCATTCTGTGTTTTAAATCTTGAAATTGACCCATCTCAGGTCGATGTCAATGTTCACCCATCAAAGCTAGAGGTTAAGTTTTCAAACGAGAATGTGGTGTTCAGTGCTGTTTATTACGCAGTAAGGGGGGCTCTTGCTAGCTCTGTTACAAGACCAGAGCTTTATGATGAGCCTAAAAGAGACCCAATTCCTGTATCTAAAATGCCGTTCCCTGTGGCTGATAGAGAAGCGCCAAGGGCTCAAAGGGT
Source organism: Clostridia bacterium (assembly GCA_017625275.1). Taxonomy (GTDB): domain Bacteria; phylum Bacillota; class Clostridia; order Oscillospirales; family CAG-272; genus RGIG2000. The sequence goes on along the minus strand of JAGALI010000192.1, from coordinate 5,483 downwards.
CGTGTTTGATACAAATAGCAATATAGGCATTTTAAGACAAAACCAAACTCTTGATTATAGTCCAATTATAGAAAGGGCAGAAAAGAAAGAGGAGACTTATGTAGCAAGGAGCTTTGAAAAAAGCACACCTGCTCATGAGGAAGTAAAGCCCCCTGTGGCTGAGGTGAAGGCTGAAAGCCCAATAGTCGAAAAGCCACATAAGAGTACAATCGAAGAAAAAATAATAGTTCCCGACTATAAAATAATAGGCGAGGCATTTAACTCATATGTAATCGTGGAGCTTGGCGAGATTATGTATCTTATAGATAAGCACGCAGCTCATGAAAGAATTATATTTGAGGATTTGAAAAAGAAAACTATGGAGGCAGAGCCGTCGTCGCAAATGCTTCTTGTTCCGATAGAGGCGTATATTACCTCAGATGAGGTGGCAACCCTTTATGAATGGCAGGACGAGATTAAAAGGACAGGCTTCAGCTTCGAAATAAAGGACTCACTTCTCAGCATTCTTGAAATTCCAACAGGAATTGAGCAGGGGGCAGCATCAGATATGCTCCTAACCTTCGCAGCAAGGCTTATGAGTGGCGAGGGAGATGTGGGCACAGCTAAGGACGAAATCTTTGAAAGGGCACTTTATCAGGCGTCCTGCAAGGCGGCAATTAAGGCGGGCAGGATTTATGATATGGCACATATTAAATGGATATGTGACAGAGTTTTAACGCTTGATAATATAAGATATTGCCCACATGGTCGTCCTGTGGCATTTGAGATAACTAAGCATTTTCTCGAAAAGCAATTTGAAAGGATTAAATAATGTTTGAGGTTATAAAAAAGGAAGGCAGAGCAAGGCGCGCAAGGCTTGAGACTGTTCATGGCACAATAGAGACCCCTGTGTTTATGAATGTAGGTACATGCGCAGCCATAAAGGGTGGTGTTTCAACCACAGACCTGAAGGAGATTAACTGTCAGGTAGAGCTTTCCAATACATATCATTTGCATATTCGCCCAGGCGACCGTCTTATTCACGACCTTGGTGGAATACATAAATTTTTCAACTGGGATAGACCTGTGCTAACTGATAGTGGTGGATTTCAGGTATTTTCTCTTGCCCAGCTTCGTAAAATCACTGAGGAGGGTGTGCGCTTTGCATCACATATAGATGGTAAGCGTATATTTATGGGCCCAGAGGAATCAATGCAAATTCAGTCAAACCTTGCATCTACAATTGCAATGGCATTTGATGAATGTATTGAAAATCCAGCGCCATATGATTATGTAAAAAACTCATGTGAGCGTACAACAAGATGGCTAAAGAGATGTAAGGACGAGCTACAAAGGCTTAATTCCTTGCCTGACACAATAAACAAAAATCAAATGCTCTTTGGTATTAACCAAGGTGGAACATATGAGGATTTGCGTATAAAGCATATGCAGGACATTGCAGAGCTTGATCTTGACGGCTATGCCATAGGTGGTCTTGCAGTGGGCGAGGCAACCGATGAAATGTATCGAATTATCGACACAGTAGAGCCTTATATGCCAGAAAACAAGCCAAGATATTTAATGGGCGTAGGTACTCCCTGTAACATTCTTGAGGCAGTCCACTATGGTATAGATTTCTTTGATTGCGTAATGCCTAGCCGTAACGCAAGACATGGAAACCTGTTTACCTGGAATGGTAAAATGAACATAGTAAACGAGAAATATATGCGCGACTCACGCCCGATTGATGAGGGCTGTGGCTGTCCAGCCTGTCGCAATTATTCAAGAGCGTACATAAGACACCTTATAAAGGCAAAGGAAACTCTTGGAATGCGCCTGTGCGTGCTTCATAATCTTTATTTTTACAATGAGCTTATGCAAAAGATTCGTGACGCGCTTGATGGCGATTATTTCGAAAGCTTTTACCAAAAATACAGACAAATTCTTGGAGAAAGAAATCCAGACTAATAAAAAAGAGTACGAAAATTCGTACTCTTTTTTTATAAATGCCTGATAAAAATAAATTGTTTGTTGCTTCAAAGCCACTTGTAAGAAGCCTTGTCATCTTCGTACCCTGCCTATAACTCCACATGCGATTTTTTCGCCAGAATCGCCCGATGGCTGGGTTGTAAAGTCATCGCGCATCGAATGAATAACCACAGTTTTCCCAATTATTTCATCAATAGTGAAGCGATTTGTAATGAAGGCTAAAAAAGCATATCCATCACTGCAAAGCAGGGGTGGCATATCTCCTGCGTGATAGGGATGTGCAACACCTGTAGGATTGTAATGCGCGCGAGTCTGTGCAAATTCATCGTTAGCATTGCCGTAGCACCCCTCGCCCTCGTGTATGTGGAATCCAAAAACTGAGCTCTCACAGGTCTGTGGACCTGTTGGTAGATTATAAATCTCAGCAATTACAAAAACGCCATTTTCGGTATCAAAAAAGCTCACATTTCCATTGATTTCAGAAAAGTCAGAGCCGCCGTTTATGCTCGCGACTGCTCGTGGCATGGAGCTTAACGCATCAGTAGGTCGTCTTGTGATTCTATTATTATTGTTATTATTTCTATACATAAAAACCCCCTAACAGCTTTATTTCATAATATGTATAAAAATAAAAAATGCTCGTGATTAAACGAGCATTTTATATTTCCTCACAGCCAAGATATTCACACATATAGGAGCGTAGTCTTTGAGCGCGCTTCTTTTTTGTTCCAAACGGACTAGATTTTGTAAACGCACACGCGATAAGCATAGGAATTAGGGTGACAACAAAAACTAGAGAAAAGGTGATCCAATCATACCATCTCATTTTCATGTCTCTGTCAGGTACAATGTCAGCCTCCAGCTCCAAATAACCATCTCGCTCTACAATAGGTGCAGTAAACCAATAATTACCACTTTGGGCTCTTTCAACACACACCTCAAGCATATTTCCACGCAAAAACGCACCAACACCTAACGAGCTCTTTTTTTGAGCCTTGTTGAAATTATCCTTTGCATCAGAATATTTTATTTTTAGGTCATCAATAGTTCCGTTAAATTTGAATTTCATAAAAACTCCAAAAACATTTTGTTATATAAAGTATAGCACACAAGACTCTTAAGTTCAACACAAAATCCTTTTTTGCGAAAAAACGAATAAAAATTTCCAAAAACGGCACAATATAAATGAAAACGCTTATAAGGAGGGAAAATGAGAGAATTTAAACATACAATAGCTGCAGAAAACGGCTTACACGCAAGACCTGCAGGCTCGCTTGCAAACCAAGCCAAGCAATTTAAGTCCACAATAAAGTTAAGTGCAAGGGGCAAGGAGGCAGACGCAAAAAGGCTTCTGTCGATTATGTCACTTGGCGCGACAAGAGGCACGGAGCTTCATTTTATAATAGAAGGGGAGGACGAAAACGAGGCAGAAAAATCGCTAAGCGATTTCTGTCACGAGCACTTATAGTATGATATTCACAAAAAAACAAAGCGTGGTGCGTTCAGTATGCGATGGCATGAGCGCTCCTGTAAGCGAAATACCAGACGAGGCATTTGCGCTAGGGCTTCTTGGCAAGGGCTTTGCTCAAAATCCAGAAACAGGAGTTTTTCGAAGTCCTGTTGACGGTAAAATAGAAAATGTATCAAAAACAAAGCATGCGTATTCAATACACACAACTGATAATCTTGACGTTTTGGTGCATATAGGTGTAGATACAGTAGAGCTAAAGGGTGACGGCTTTGAGGCAATGGTGGCCGAGGGTCAAAACGTCAAGGCTGGTGACATAATTGCAAGAGTAAATTTAGATTTAATAAGAGAGCGTGGCTTTAATCCAATAACAGCTGTGCTTATAACAAATCCTGAAAAAATAGAAAATATTGCTTATAAATTCGGAGACACCATCGCAGGACGCGATCAGGTTATGTTTTATTCCTTGAAGAGCTAAGGCAATTTATAAAAGAAAGGCAAAAAATGAGTAATACAGAAGTAAAAAAGAAATGGGGAAGTGGAATATTTAGCGTGCTACAAAGAGTTGGACGCGCATTTATGCTTCCTATCGCCCTTTTACCGATTGCAGGACTTCTTTTAGGTATTGGTGCATCGCTTACCAATCCAGCAATGCTTGAGGCATATAATTTAATGGGTATTTTAGGCCCTGGAACCTTCTTAAATGCCGTATTCACATTGCTTTCCTCAGTCGGTACAGTAATATTTGATAATCTGCCACTTATATTCGCGCTTGGCGTAGCGCTTGGTATGGCAGAAAATGAAAAGGCAACGGCTACACTCTCTGCCGCAATTGCATTCTTTGTAATGCATAAAACAATAAGCTCTCTGCTTGAAATAAGTGGCAGACTCTCAGACGGCTCAATGCAAGAGGGAACGATAGCAAATGTAGTCGGTATTCAGTCACTTCAAATGGGAGTTTTCGGTGGAATTATAGTAGGACTTGGCGTTGCATGGCTAAATAATCGCTTTTATAAAATACGCCTACCAAATGTAATTTCATTCTTTGGTGGCACACGCTTTGTTCCAATCATATCCACAGCCGTATATATTCTTGTCGGAGTTTTAATGTTCTTTATCTGGCCATATATACAAACAGGAATATACGCCCTTGGCGACTTGGTTTTAAAATCAGGCTATGCAGGAACCTTCATTTATGGCTTTATAGAAAGGATTTTAATACCATTCGGACTTCACCATGTGTTCTATCTGCCATTCTGGCAAACAGGACTTGGTGGAAGCGCAATGATAGATGGCGTTATGATTTATGGCGCACAAAACATCTTCTTTGCTGAGCTTGCATCTAGCGCGACAACACGCTTCTCAGTATCAGCAACACGCTTTATGAGTGGTAAATTCCCACTTATGATTTTTGGCTTGCCAGGTGCAGCACTTGCTATGTATACCTGTGCAGATGATAAAAAGAAAAAGGTCGCAGGGGGACTTCTGCTCTCGGCGGCACTGACCTCGTTGCTTACAGGTATCACAGAGCCGATTGAGTTCACCTTCCTCTTTGTAGCACCTATCTTGTATGTAATTCACTCGCTTTTTGCAGGACTTGTATATATGCTTATGCATCTTTTGAATGTTGGTGTCGGCATGACCTTCTCAGGTGGTATAATAGATCTTTTCCTCTTTGGAATAATCCAAGGAAACGCAAAGACTAACTGGATAATGGTGCCACTTGTAGGTATATTCTATTTCGCAATATATTTCTTCCTGTTCAGATATCTGATATTGAAGCGAAACTATGCAACTCCTGGCAGAGAAAAGGGAGATGGAGAGGTGAAGCTCTATACTCGTGCTGACTATAACGAAAAGAAAAACGCTAAAAACGACCCAGACGAAAAGTCAGCGCTTATACTAGAGGGACTAGGTGGAAAGGAAAACATCGTTAGCCTTGACAACTGTGCAACTCGCCTGCGCGTCAGCGTAAAGGATGAAACGCTTGTTAGCCAAGACCTTCTAAAGCAATCTGGGGCAGCAGGAGTCATTAAAAAGGGAAGTG
>JAGALI010000191.1 GCA_017625275.1 Clostridia bacterium | reverse complement strand
GATGGAACAGACTCAAAATCAAATCTAGGTGCTAACGCTACTCTTGCAGTTTCCTTAGCCACTGCTAAGGCATGTGCAAATTATTATAGATTACCATTATACAAATTCATTGGTGGTGAATTTGCAAGAAGGATTCCTGCTCCTATGATGAACATTTTAAATGGTGGTGCACACGCCTCAAACAACCTTGATATTCAAGAGTTTATGATTGTTCCAGTCAATTTCGATCATTTTCACGATGCACTAAGAGCCGGCTGTGAAATCTATTCCTCTCTAAGGAAACTATTAGTTGCGCATTCTTATTCTGTTTCTGTTGGCGACGAGGGTGGCTTTGCGCCTAATTTGAAAAATGAAGAGGAGGCAATTGAGCTGATTGTAAATGCTATTGAAAACGCTGGCTATTCTACTGACCAAGTAAAAATATCTCTTGATATAGCCTCCAGTGAATGGGTATCAAGCGACGCTTATCTTCTCCCAAAAGGACAAGTTAGCTATACCTCTGATGAGCTTATTTCAAAATGGGAAAGGCTTTGCAAAAATTATCCTATTTTATCCATTGAGGATGCATTAGGAGAGGAGGACTACTCTGCCTGGCAAAGAGCAACAAGCAAGCTTGGAAAGGATTGCATTTTGGTTGGCGATGACTTGTTTGTGACCAACGAAAATCGCTTAAAGTATGGCATTGAAAATGGACTTGCTAATGCCATACTAATTAAGCCCAACCAAATAGGCACACTTTCTGAGACCTTAAATGTTATAAAAAGAGCTAAAGAGAATGGATATTATACTATCATTTCCCATCGTTCTGGAGAAACAAGCGACACTTCAATTTCTGACATTGGTGTGGGGTGTGGATGTGAGTTTATTAAAGCTGGCGCTCCCTGCCGTATGGAAAGAGTTACCAAATACAATAGACTTTTAAAAATCGAGAGCGAATTTTGATTTTTTTGAGTCAAAAACAGAATAAAATTTAAGGCAAGAAAAATTAATTCTTGCCTTGACTTTATTATTAGAGTATGATATACTAATAAAGCATATACGCACATATAATTTAATATATATGCAAAAACAAGGTGTGATGTAAGGTCATACTAGCTGGGGTGGTAGCGGTACCCTGTACCTGAAATCCGCTATATGCAGGGGTGAACGCTAATTTGAGGACTGTTTTTGTGTGGTCAGCGCCTTCAATAAATGTGTTGACGGATGAGTCTTGCGCAATTTTCGGCTGTGAACCGTGTCAGATGGGGGACCAAGCAGCACTAAGCGGTTTTGAAGATGTGCCGTGAGGGTGCTTGTTCTGAGCATTTGTTTTAGGTTCGCGCATATAAAAGCTTTTCGAACTTTAGATGTATGATCTTACATGACACCTTGTTTTTATATTTTATATATAGGAGGATTAAAATGCACCAGGCTTTATATAGAAAATACCGTCCTGCGGTTTTTGGTGATGTTTCCGGTCAGGAGCATATAACATCAATTTTGAGATACGAAGCACTTAACAATTCCGTTTCTCATGCATATCTTTTTGCCGGTTCTCGTGGTACTGGTAAAACCACCTGTGCAAAAATCCTTGCTAAGGTAGTAAACTGCTTAAATCCTATTGATGGAAATCCTTGTAATGAATGCGAAAACTGTCGCGCTATTGACCAAGGAACTGCAACCGATGTTATCGAAATGGACGCTGCAACCAATACTGGCGTTGATTATATTAGAGATTTACGCGACAGCGTTGTTTACACTCCTGCAATGCTCAAAAAACGCGTATATATAATTGACGAGGCTCATATGCTCTCCGACAGTGCCTTCAATGCTCTTTTAAAGACAATTGAGGAGCCACCCGAGCATGTTCTTTATATTTTTGCTACAACTGAGCCACACAAGATTCCAGCTACTATAATTTCAAGATGTCAGCGCTTCGATTTTAGACGAATTGCTATCCCTGAGCTTTCTAAAAGGCTTTTATTCATCGCACAAAACGAGGATATTGAGCTCGGCGAGGATGGTGCTGCTCTTATTGCAAAAACTGCCCAAGGTGGTATGCGTGATGCCATAAGCTTAATGGAGCTATGCGCAGGCTCTCACAAGCCTATTGATGCTGACCTTGTTAATGAAATTCTTGGTACTAGCTCATACGATAAAATGTGCGAGGTTGCCCATAACATTGCCGACAGAAGCTATGCAAAGCTTTTCGATACAATAAATGAAATTGTCGTTTCATCTAAGGATGTTTTGGTATTTTTCTCTGATCTTACTGCTTTTTATAGAGATATGATGGTTCAGCGCTCTTGTGGTGCCGCTACTTATCTTGATCTTGTCCCTCAGGAATATAAGCTCCTTGAGGAGGTTGCATCAAGATTTAACATGGCAACCCTGCTTTATCATTCAAGACTTCTTGATGAGGCATATAATAATATGCTTAGAAATCCAGCAAACAAACGTCTATGTGCCGAAATGACGCTCATGAAAATGTGTGATGCAAGACTTAGTGGCTCAAATGAAGCTATTTTGTCACGACTTTCTGCCCTTGAGGACAAGGTAACACTAATGTCCAAGGGAGTTGTACCAGCACAAGATACTACTGTTGCTTACAATTCATCTGCTGAAAGCAAAGAAAAACCAGTTGTTGATTTTGCTGAGGTTGAGGAAGCTCCAAAAAGTGATAAAAATCACTATCTTGACAATTGGGATGAGGTTATTGCCAAGGTTGGAGATTTCGACCACGCTATCGAAAGCTTTTTGAAAAATTGCGACTGCTACTATTCTCCAAGCGATAATAAATATTATATCATTTCCAATAACAAGCTAATGGCTACAATGCTTGGAAGTGAAAAGAACAAAAAATATATATTTGATTCGATGGTTTGCTGTGATGTTGATATCACTTCCCCATCTCAAATTATTGTTAATTTAAAAACTAACAAGGTCGAAAGATCCGACCTTGACGATTTTATATGATAAGGTGGTAATTATATGAAGGCTATGGTTCCAAAGGGTCCAAGCATGAATGAAATGCTTAGACAAGCTCAAAAAATGCAAGAGGACATGCAAATCAAGCAAGCAGAGCTTGAGGCTAAGGAATACGAGGTTTCTGCTGGTGGTGGGGTTCTAAAAATAAAAATAAATGGTAAGCGTGAAATCCTTTCCATTGATATTGCGCCAGAAATCGTTGATCCAGATGACATAGAAACACTTAGCGACATTATGGTTGCAGGTGTTAATGAGGCTATTAAAAAGGTAAATGCAGACGCTGATGAGGAAATGAAAAAGGTAGCAGGACCTCTCGGTGGCATGCCTGGTATTTTCTAATGGAGCTTCTATTAAAGCCCTTGCAGGATCTTGTAGACAAGTTTCGTTCCCTTGATGGTGTAGGCAAAAAAAGTGCTGTAAAGATGGCTTTTTCTGTACTTAATATGAGTGAGGATGATGCAAGAATATTCGCCGACTCTATTATAGCCGCAAAAACCCAGCTTGGTATTTGTGATTGTTGTCAAAACATATCTGTTGGAAACGAATGCTCTATTTGTGCTGATGATACAAGAGACCGTTCCATCATTTGTGTTGTCGAGGATGCGCGCGGAGTTATGGCGCTTGAAAAGGTAAAGGAATTTAAAGGTGTTTACCACGTCCTACATGGCACTATTTCTCCTATGAAGGGGATAGGACCTGATCAATTAAAAATAAAGGAGCTTCTCGCTCGTATAGAGCGTGAGGATGTAAAGGAAATTATTATTGCAACCAACCCAACTGTAGAGGGCGAGGCCACTGCAATGTATATTTCAAGACTTTTAAGGCCCTTCGAGGTTAAGGTCACAAGAATTGCCAACGGTCTTCCTGTTGGTGCTGACCTTGAATATGCTGATGAGGTTACTCTCTATCGTGCAATTCAAGGAAGACGAGATATTTAAAGAAACCAAGGTACTATAATGAATTACGTTTTTTTCGACATTGAATGCGCCAACTGCTTTCAAGGGCGAGGAAAAATCTGTTCCTTTGGTTATGTAATTACTAATGAACGCTTTAGAGTTCTGGAGAAAAAGGATATTGTTATTAATCCACACTCTAAATTTCATCTTGCCGGACATGGTAACCACCCTGGAATTGTTTTAGCTTATGATGAGCAGAAATTTAAGGCATCTCCTATATTTCCTGTTTATTATGAAAAAATTCGAAATCTTTTACAAGATAAAAACAATTTGATTTTTGGCTTCTCCGTTATGTCTGACGCTAATTACATAAAAAGCGAGTGCGAGAGATATCATCGAGAAATCTTTGATTACAGCTTTATTGATGTTCAAAGAATTTATACTGATTTAATGGAGCTTCCTAACACTCCTTCTCTTATAAAATGCGCATCCGAATATGGCGTAACTGATAGCCAAGATGTACACAAAAGTGACGATGATGCTTATTTTACAATGCGAGTTATGAAGGGAATGTGCGACCAACTCGGACTCAACGCCAAGGAATTAATCGAAAAATATCCTAACTCTAAATGCTGGTGCAAAAATGGTGAGCTTGATAATGAATATGCTCATTTCAAAGCCGTTCAAAAGGCTAATAAGCTTTCAAAAATGGAAAAGCTAACTGGTAGTAAACGCTCTAATTGGATGTACACCGATAGTGGAAACTACAAAGAATTTAACAAATACGCCTCTTGTGTATTTGTTCATTATTCCTCTGATTCCCCATTAAGTGGAAAAAAGATTTGCATAAGTAATCTATATGAGGAATTTCACTTTGCTGAAATGATGAATATTGTTTCAGAGCTTGCTAAGCGAGGTGTAAGATACACCAGCAAGCCATATAAATGCGATATATTCGTCACCCACAGCTTACTTAATAAGCATGGTGAGCAATATCGATGCTATCGCTATAATAAAGCAAAAAGGTGTTCTGACTCTGGCGAAAGAAAAATTGATTTTATTTCCTTCGAGGAGCTTTTAAAGGCTCTTAATTTGAACGAAGCCAGCCTGTCAGACCTAGACAGAGACAATTTGTCTCCCATAAGAAAAAAGGCACCTACAACTGCTTAATATCAAAACCCCCGATAGGAATCGGGGGTTTGGTTTTTTATCTGAAGATATTCAAGCTAAGATCAAGCATTTCTTTTCTTTTTATTGAATAAAGCTCCTCAAGAGGCGAGCCATTTAAAATTCTTGTATTTGTCTTTATAGCCTCAATAAGTAGCTCGGGATTTAAATTCTTATCGCTACCTGAGCATATTACTGCTCTTATTTGCAAATCCTTTCCAATCAAGGTGGCCTTCAAGCTGTTTATGTATTCTTTAACATTAACCTGCTTTTCTGTTCCTTTAGAGCGCTTTGTAACAAAAATATCGTTAGAAAACAGCTTCTCTATTTGCTCAGGGCTATTGTCATCTATTGCTTTCGATGAAATTAAAAGCTCATAATCAATATAAGTTATATTTTTTAATTTCTGCTCTGGGACATAAACATCAATTACCTCCATTTCGTCAGGAAAATTAGCATTTAATCTTTGCCTTATTTCCTCGCAGTCCATAAAGGAATTAAGCTTTATATCCATATACTCACATTCGCTCTCAACGCCTACAGGCAATGGAACAGCAAAAACTATCTTAGGCTGAGGGTTAAAGCCCTCTGTATACCAAATATCAATGCCTGCACGCACGATTATTCTCTGCATTGTTCTTGCAAGATCTAGATGAGATATATACATTAATGAGCCATACTTTTTGAATTTTATTCTTATTTGCATTATTTCATTTTGGGGCACCATGTCAAATCTCCTCCAAGCTTATTTGCTCCACAGGCAGAGCATTTTTCCTTGCAGTTTGGTGTTGTTTGATTTTCATAAGCCCTTTTGCTTTCGCGAACCATAAACTGCTTAGAAACACCGATATCAATTACATCCCATGGCAAAATTTCATCGTAGCCCATCCTACGATTTGCATAAAAGCTTGGGTCAATGCCACATTCTTCAAAAACCTGCATCCATTTATCATAATCAAAATACTCATCCCACGCATCAAAGCGCATTCCCTTCTGCTGGGCGAGGGCTATTGCCTTTGAAAGGCGCCTATCTCCCTTTGAGAAAACAGCCTCTAGCCTAGAAACCTTAGCCTCATGCCAATTATACCTTATTTTTCTATCAACTATCTTCTCTGCAAGATACTTTTGCTTATCACAAAGCTCCTCAAGAGAATTTTGTGGCTCCCATTGAAATGGTGTGTGAGGCTTTGGAACAAAGCAAGAAACACTAACAGTCACAGAAACAGGCTTTTTAGGTCTTGATGGGATTTGATAGTATTCATCTACAACACGCTTTGCAAGCTCTGCTATGCCCTCAATATCCTCATATGTTTCTGTTGGAAGTCCGTTCATGAAGTAAAGCTTAACCTGACTCTTTCCACCCTCAAAGGCAAGCCTTACAGCGTTCATAAGATCCTTTTCATAAAGATTCTTATTAATAGCGTCACGAAGACGTTGTGTTCCTGCCTCGGGAGCGAAGGTTAAGCCAGATTGACGAATAGAGCTAACCTTATTCATGAGCTCCCTTGTAAAGCTATCAGCGCGTAGTGATGGTAATGACAGGTTTATCTTGTTTGGATTGGTCCATGCAAGAAGCTTGTCTGTCGCCTCGTGTAAGCACGAATAATCGCTGATTGATAGTGAGGTTAAGGAAATCTCTGTATAGCCAGTATTTTTGAAAATTTCGCGGGCCTGACAATTCAAGGTGTCTGCGTTCTTCTCTCTTACTGGACGGAATACCATTCCTGCCTGACAGAAGCGACAGCCTCTTATACAGCCTCTAAAGGTTTCAAGCATTATTCTATCATGAACAACCTCTATAAACGGCATTATAGGCTTTGTTGGAAAATACGATTTGTTAAGATCAGCAATTATTCTTTTTTCAACTTTTTTAGGAACATCCTCATATTTAGGCTCGAAGCGAGCAATTGTACCATCCTCATTATATTCAACATCGTAAAGTGATGGAACATAAAAGCCCTTTATGTGTGATGCCTCTCTCAAAAAATAAGCTTTGGTATATGTTCCCTCGCTTTTCATTTTTATGTAAAGCCTAGAAAGCTCAACCAACGCCTCCTCGCCCTCTCCAATGCTGAAAATATCAAAAAAGTCAGCAACTGGCTCAGCGTTATAGGCGCAAGGACCTCCACCCAAAATTATAGGCATATTATCGTCCCTATCCTTAGCGAATACAGGAAGCCCTGCTAGGTCAATCATATTAATCGCGGTAGTATAGCAAAGCTCATACTGTAGGGAAAAGGCAACGATGTCAAAGTTCTTTATGCAATCCTTGCTCTCATGCGCCCATAAAGGTATATTATGAGCACGCATTTGCTCCTCCATATCAGTCCAAGGGGCATATACTCTTTCACACCATATTTCGGGCTCGGAGTTAAGTGCACCATAAAGCAAGCGTACTCCTAAATTGGACATTCCTATTTCATAGGTATCAGGAAAGCAAAAGGCAAAGCGACACTTTATTTTATTTTTATCCTTGATGATTTGTCCGTATTCTCCTCCTGTATATCTCCCAGGCTTAGATACAGACTTTAGTATTGTACTTAAATTGTTTTGCATTTTTAGTTATTGCAACAGCATTACTGTAGATATTATAAACATAATTAAAATCCAGCCTACATAATATCCAACTATAAGCAATGGATTTATCGTTAAGAATGAAGCAAATACGCTTAAGCAAAGCAATAGAGCTCCAACCACAGAGGCAATTATATTTATTACTGTTACAGCCTTTCTAATTTTAGCTATATTTTTGCACACAGGAATAGCCTTAATAAGAGATTTAGAGTGTCCCTTAGAAACTACTCCACTATCTGTTTTTTCGATAGTTGTGGGGATGTCTACATCCCTTGAGAGCCTTATAATTCTAAGCTCGCTTTTCTTGAAGCCCGATTGGAGCTTTAAAAGCTCGTTATCAAGATTTGGATCAAAGGTTCTGATTCCGACGGATACTCCGTTTTTATTAAGCAATCTTACGGTCTGTGCAAATTCCTCATCCATTGTGTACTTAATGTACATTCTTGCACAAAGCTTACCATTGCAAGCCATATACATTACACAAACATCCTCATCGGCATCCTCTCTATCGTGAGGAATTTCTATTCCGTTTGAGGAAATACCATATCTGTCGGCAAAAATGATTGTATCGTTATCCACCTTTACACAAAGATAGCTTCTTCCCGAGCATACAAATCTAGAGCGCCTTGTTTTTGTAAAAGCATCCTTTGTAGCAGCCTCGAAAACATCTGATAAAGGTCCACCTACAACATTGAAGCCATTTGCTGCATAATAAAGCACCTTTTCTGGCTTATAATCATTATAAACATTGAAGCTTTGTAGCTTTACATTATATGGTGGGAAGGCTGTTGTATCATTTACCGACACAGCCTTTGCGCTTGAATATTCATAAATAGTGCCTTCTCCAATAATGGAGGTTTCCTCCTCATAAAGGCGTTTATTGCCTATAAAGAACGGAACACTATACATAAACAATATACCCACTGGAATTGCTAGCATAACTCCTTTATACCAAATTGCCATTGCATCCATAAAATGAGTATGCCCAAACAATGATATTAAAGCAACAATTAATGGTACACATATAGCCAATATATAATATGGATACATGACTTTTACTGTGCTAACGGATTTGTTTGTTTTAGCAAAATATTTTCTAACAAAATCCGCCCTGTCAACCCTTATAAGGTCACCAACAAAATCTCTTGATGCAGTAGAAAACGCCTCTGTTTCAGCATCCGCCTCATCAGCCTCTACCTTATTCAATACAAATTTAGAGTCCTTTGAGGAAATAATGCTAAAGCTATATTTTTCTCTTGCAACATTTATATATGAGAATACAATTGTTAAAACACAAATTACAGCAGTTGGAAAATTACAAAGAACGGGCGTTTTCCACGCAATGAAAATAAGATTAAATATTGAATATACAATGCCCATGGCAACGCAAAATACAGAGATTGCCTCTGGTATATATTCCTTAGAAATTATTGATTTAAAGCCGTGATATAGCTGTTCGTATGCAAAAAGTGCACAAATAGCAAAGGCACCAAAATCCAAGAAAAAATGAAGATAAGGATGCTCTATTATGCTAAATATTCCTGTTGGATTTTTAGAAAAAAGCGTAATATTTTCTATAAGCAACAAGAAAAGCGCAAAAATGCTACACATAATAATCTTTGTTTTTATGCTTCTCATAGCATATTTATACATGCCGATAATTTCTTTTCTTTGTTGACGGTCGGTATATTCATAGTAATCAGAATGAATATCGCCCTGAAGAGTTTCTATCTCTGCACTTGAATGAGTTATAGAATCGTCAACATTGATAGTTGCATTACCTGATTTATCGGAAATACCAAATGCCTTCATAAAGTCTTGATCAGAACGATTTGAATTGGCATAAGACTGGTCGAACTCTATATTCTCTTGTTCTCTATCTCTTTTTATTACCTCGTGAGTCCATTCGGAAATAGCGCTCTTAGCTGGCTTTTCCTCAGATGCGAGTTTAAAAATATCCTCATCAGGAGTTATAAGCTCAACATCCTCATCAAGCTCGTTTTCGATATTATAATCGCTTTCATCTATTCTTACTGTTTCTAGTGCTACCTGCCTTTGAGGCTTAGCTTGAGTCTCTGGCTGTATCATTTCCACCTCGTTATCGAGGGAATCGTCTTCTACAGCACCAACATCCATTTCTATTTGATCGTATTTTTCTTCCATAATTACCCTCTTTGCATTCTCGCAACATGACATAAAATTACCGATGCTGCGGTCGAAACATTTAGTGAATTTACTTTTCCATACATCGGTATTGAAATAATAAAATCACTCTTGTCTTTTATTAATCTACCAACGCCATTACCCTCTGAGCCTAACACTATTGCACAAGCGCAGTCGTAATCAGTTTCGTAATATGGTGTTCCACCTGCCTCGGAAGCAAATATCCAAACACCCTTTTTCTTTAATTCATCAATTGTAGTGGCAATATTTGCAACCTTTGCAATAGCCATATGCTCAATGGCACCAGCAGATGACTTATACACAGCCGGTGTAATTCCAACTGCATGACGCTTTGGAATGATTATTCCATGCGCGCCTGCGCATTCTGCACATCTTATAAGGGCGCCAAGATTATGTGGATCCTCTATACAATCAGCAATTACTATAAGCGGCTTTTCGTTTCTTTCATTTGCTATTTCTAAAATATCGTCAACACTGACATAATCCTTAAGGGCTGCCATAGCAACAACGCCCTGATGATTAGCGCCAGAGCTCATAAAATCAAGCTTTGATTGCTCCACCTCGACAACGGGAATTCTCTTTTCCACAGCCTGTGCAACTATCAATGTAAGCGAGCCCTCACGAACTCCCTTTCTAACATAGATTTTATCTATTGCTCTATCAGATTTCAAAAGCTCCGAAACAGCATTTCTACCGATTACAACGCCTAGGGTGTCAATTTCGTCTCTTTCCTTGAAAATTTGCTCTTTTTTTCTAAAATCAGCCTTTTTTCTTGTCTGATTAGAGGAGCTTGCACCATTATATCTTCCCTTATTTTTGTTTTCCATGTCAGTCCACCATTCTTACATTTAATTACAGTTACTATTATTTTAACATAAAGGTTTATATTTGTACAGTATTTTTTTTAAATTTTATAAACAAAAAGCAGACCTCAATTGAAGTCTGCTTTTCATAAATCTCAAATTAATCTATAAAACATTTTAAAATTTCATACTATAATTATTGATTTTTCATTTCAGCGAAGCACTCACTGCAGTATACAGGTCTATCGCTGTTTGGTTGGAAAGGAACCTTTGCTTCCTTGCCACATTGTGCACATACAGTTGTAAACATTTCCTTTGGAGCCTTAGCTGCATTCTTTCTTGCGTCTCTGCACGCCTTGCATCTTTGAGGCTCATTTTGGAATCCCTTTTCTTGATAGAACTCCTGCTCACCAGCGGTGAACACAAACTCTTGTCCACATTCCTTGCATGTTAATGTTTTGTCCTGAAACATTTCTCTTCTCCCCTTCAGGTAATTAAAAATTTATACAAAGCTTTCGCCATTGTAATCAAATGCCAGCCATTCTGCTAAGCTTTTCCTTCATCCTATAAATAGCATTAT
>JAGALI010000190.1 GCA_017625275.1 Clostridia bacterium | reverse complement strand
AGGAACTACCCAGTCAAGAGTGATGTTTGAGAATGGTGCCTGAGTACCCCAACGAGAAGGTGTATTTACGCCGTAAACGAAGGATTGAATGCACTGCTTAACCTCTTTATAGGTGAGGTTATCAATCTTTACAAATGGTGCAAGGTAGGTATCAAAGGATGAGAACGCCTGTGCACCTGCCCACTCGTTTTGCATGATGCCGAGAAAGTTAACCATTTGGTTACAAAGGGTTGAAAGGTGAGATGCAGGAGCAGATGTAATCTTACCTGTTACGCCACCAAGACCCTCTTGAATAAGCTGCTTAAGTGACCAACCAGCACAGTAGCCTGTGAGCATTGAAAGGTCATGAATATGAATATCTGCATTTCTGTGTGCGTTCGCGATTTCGGAATCGTAAACCTCGCTAAGCCAATAGTTAGCTGTGATAGCACCAGAGTTTGAAAGGATAAGTCCACCTACAGAATAGGTAACGGTTGAGTTTTCCTTAACTCTCCAGTCATTAATCTTGAGGTAGTTATCAACAATCTCCTTATAGTCAAGAACTGTGTTGTTGATGTTACGAATCTTTTCTCTTTGCTTACGATAAAGAATGTAAGCCTTTGCGATGTCGTCGTAGCCTGCCTTAATAAGCACGCTCTCAACACCGTCCTGAATTTTTTCAACTGAAATTCTGTCATTTTCGATTTTGCTCTCGAAATCTGCAGTTACCTTAAGGGCAAGAAAATCAATAACATCTTGGTTATACTGCTTTTCGCAAGCATCGAATGCCATTTTGATAGCATTTGCTATTTTAGAGATATTAAAATTAGCAATTTTGCCATCACGCTTAATTACGTCGTACATAATCCTTCTCCTTTTTCTTCATTTATATTATTTTAATTATTAGTTTTTCCAAAAAGCCTTGCTTTCTGTCACTTTTTAGCTAAAAATCGGGGCAATTTTTGAAATTTTAGCGTAAAAATAGATACTCCAGAGGTGGGGTATCATTTTGTAGAAATCTGTTGGTTTTTGGCCGTTTTTTCGTCGGTAGGTATATTGTAGCACACCTTAATTGGTTTGTCAATAGAAAAAACACAATATCTTGTGCTTTTTTAAAAAATTTTCACAAGATATTGTGTTAAACACCTCTTAATTGAACACTCGGAATATACTCTGAAAGCGCTTGTACAAAGGCTTCTAGGGCGTTTTTTTCGTGCGCGCTATAGCCCTCTCCGATAAGCGAGCCACTATCTACAAAGCTCTGTAAAAAGTATCTTTTTGCGCCCTTTATCCACTCACCTATTTTTTTCATGTCCTCCAGGGTATGAAGCTCCCTTACTATTGTGGTACGAAATTCATATTCTATTCCACTTGACATTAAAATTTCAACGCTCTTTTCAAATGAAGTAATATCTAGATTTTTAACTCCTGTCGTGAGAGGATATTTTTCCTTGCTGTTCTTTATATCCATTGCGACATAGTCAACAAGCCCAGCATCAATTACCTCCCTTAGCTTCTCTGGGTATGCGCCGTTTGTGTCCAGCTTCACCTCAAGCCCTGCCGATTTGATTTTTTTCATAAGGTCTATAATATCTGGCTGTAAAAGTGGCTCTCCTCCTGTGATGCAGACTCCGTCAAGCACTCCCTTCCTTTTATTAATATAGGAAAGAATTTCGTCAACTGAGAAAAGCTCAGGCTCCTCGGTTACAAGAGTAGCATTATGGCAAAACGGACATCTTAGGTTACAGCCATAGGTAAATATCGTGCACGCTATCTTGCCTGGAAAATCAAGCATTGTCATCTTTTGAAGTCCACCGATTTTCATAAAAGCCCTCCTTTTAATTATATTTGGTAAAATTTAGGGCGCGTGTGCGCCCTAAATAATTAATTATCTCTTTATAGTTATAAGCGAATCAAGGTATTCCTGATATTTTACATATCCGAGCTCTCCAACTGTCGCCTTAATGTTTGCCTCAGGCAAGAAATCCTCAAGAGACTTAAGCGCGAAGCATGCCTGCTCAGAGATTGCGTCCATCGCTGCACGAAGAATTGACTCTGATGGTGGGAGTGGTGATTCTCCATCATCTGATGCAGAGCTGTCCTCATTCTTATCGCTTGATTTATCTGCGCCAAGCGCGATAATCATCGAAAGCACCTCAGCACCATCGTCCTCGGCACCCTCCTCTTCCTCGACTTGTGGTGGGAATAGCGCATAATATGCTGTATTAAAGTCATCGAGAATCTTATCAGCCTCAAGCTTAAGCTCCTCATCCTCCTCAATATCCTCATCCTCTAAAAGAAGCTCTAGCTCATTCATTGCGTCCTTAAGAAGAGGGGTGATTTGGCTGTCCTCCTTGAGCTCGTAGGTTGCACCATGCATGCTGTCAATAATATCCTCAAGCTTCATTCTAATAAAAACATTTTCAAGCTCAGCATAAAGCGCCTTTGCATTCTCGAATGGATTTACAAAATCCTCATCAGCTAGCTTTTCGGCCTCTAGCGTGCCCTCTGTATATGTAAAATCATATGGGTCAAGCGCGCCCTTATAGAAGCGCTTGAAATCGTAGCCCTGATAGCCGTCCTTCGCATCATATACAAGTATTGCGTTCCATGTGTATGCACGAGGCGTCTGCTCGTCAAGGCAAATATCAAGGTCTATTTTAAATTCGCCTGTTACCTTGCCATTTTCGTTATACTCCTGTGCAATAAAGTAACGATGGATATAGAAGCGAGTTTCGTCACCCTCGAAGCAATAAAGATAGGTGTTTTCGTCCATCTCTGCCATCTTCGCCTCGACCTCGATAAGATTTTCCGTTTCGCGGTCTACGATTTCAATAGCTTCGCTCTCACCCATTTCGTTTATGTAATTCACAACACGAAAATATCTGCTTTGCGTAACATATCTATAGATAAGGAAGGTGGTTAGTGCAATTATGAGGCAAGCAGCAAGTGCAATTCCCGAAATTATCAGGAGCTTCTTTATCTGCGCCTTGCTCATTTTTTTCTTTTCCTTTACTACCTCTCTATAGGTTTCTCCACAGTGAAGGCAAAAGTCCTTGTCCTCGTCAAGCACCTTGCCACAGTTGTGACATTTTCTTATAATCGGCTTTGGTTTCTTTTCTGCCATAATTCTCTCCATAATACAATAGATTTAAAACACTATTTTTATTTTAACATATTTAAAACTAGTTGTCAACAAAAAAGCACTTAACTAGTAAGTGCCCCTTGCTTATTGATTTTTAAATTGTGACAGGTAAAGCCCTGCGTATTCTCCATTAAGAGCCAAAAGCTCCTCGTGCGTACCCTTTTCTGTGATTTTTCCGTTTGCCACAACTGCTATTTGATTTGCGTTCTTAACGGTTGAGAGCCTGTGGGCAACAACAATTGTTGTTCTTCCTCTGCAAAGCTCATCAAGCGCCTCTTGAATTAAAATCTCAGTAGCGTTATCAAGCGCGCTGGTTGCCTCGTCAAGAATGAGAATAGGTGGGTTTTTAAGGAAAACTCGTGCGATTGAAAGGCGTTGCTTCTGTCCACCAGAGAGCTTAACTCCCCTCTCGCCGATTACAGTATCATAGCCCCTTTCAAGCGTCATTACATAATCGTGAATGTTTGCACGCTTCGCTGCCTCTATAACCTCGTCCTCGGTTGCGTCAGGTCTGCCGTAGAGAATATTATCTCTTATGCTTGTGTTAAAGAGGTGAACATCCTGCTGGACTATGCCGATATTTTTACGAAGGCTATCCATTGTAATCTCGTGGATTTCCTTGTCGTCTATAAAGATTTTTCCATTTTCAATGTCGTAAAAATGTGGAATCAAGTGACAAATTGTGGTTTTTCCACTACCACTTGGTCCAACAAGCGCGTATATCTCGCCTGCCTTAATATCAAGGTCGAGGCTGTGTAGAACATCCTTTTCCTCGCCATAGCCATAGGAAACTCCCTCGAAGCGAATGTTGCCACGCACGTTTTCAATAGGCACAGCGCCCTCGCTATCACGCTCTGGCTCGGTGTCCATAATTTCAAGAAAGCGCTTAAAGCCCGTTACTCCGTTTTGGTATTGCTCCATAAAGCCGATAAGAGTGTTTACTGGGCCTATAAATAGGTTTACTGACACGATAAAGGCTGTATAATCGCCAAGCAAAATTTGATTGTTATAAAGGAAAATTCCACCAGCGATAAGAACGATTACATTAAATACATCTGTTACAAAGGTGGTTGAGGAATGGAAGATACCCATCGCCTTATACGCCTTTTTTCTACAGCCGACAAAGCGCTGATTTCCAACCTCGAATTTATCGCTCTCACACTCTGCGTTTGTGTACGCCTTTGTTACACGAATTCCTGTTATGCTACTCTCAATTGATGCGTTTATTTCGCCTGTAGCCTTACGTGTTTCGGTAAACGCCTCCTTCATTCTCTTGCGAAGCGCGCGAGAAATGATTATAAGAAATGGCACGCATGCAAAAATGATTAGAGTAAGCCAAATATTAATTGTCGAAAGATACACAAAGGACAATATTATCGAAATTGACGAGATGAGAAGGTTTTCTGGTCCGTGATGTGCAAGCTCACTTATCTCCCAAAGGTCGTTTGTCATTCTTGTCATTATTTTGCCGGTCTCATTGTCGTCGTAGAACTTATATGGCAATTTCTGCAAATGGTTAAACATGTCGCTACGCATTTGCGCCTGCATTCTAACGCCTATTGTATGTCCCTGATACTGAATAAAATAGTTTAGTAGCATTCTTATAAGGTACAAAGCAAGAAGCGTAGAGCCAAAAATTACAATCATTCTAAACTGCTTATTTGGTATAAAGTCGTTTAGCATATATTGTGTAATTATCGGATAGAAAATCGCAATTACAGCGACTAAAAGCGACGCGAGCATATCAAAAATAAACAGCGTCTTGTGTGGCCTATAGTAAGCCAAAAATCTTTTTAGCATTTAATTCCTCTTTTGTGCTTTTTTACATAAAGCATTGTTAAAATATCGTCATCACCAAGCTCCACACCTGTAAGCTTGTATTTTCTAAGCGCCTTGGTTGCCCTTACGCCATCAAAAAGGTCTATTTCCTCTCCGTCAGTTGCCTCTGGGCACACAACTAGGCTAATTTCATCAATCACGCCTGCCTCAAGAAAGGCTGTGTTTGTTTTTCCACCACCCTCTAAAAGGATTTTTTCAATTCCAAAAAGCGTATATAGCTTTTCGCAAAGGGCTGGAATATCAATTTTGTCCTCTCCACAGAAAATATACGAAATGCCCTTATCGCGAAGATATGCGATATATTCATCACTTGCACGACTAGACAGCACCTCAATTATGTGTGCGCCATTGTAGCCCTCATCGTCGTCAACAATGTCAGCACCATACCAGCCAACAGCTCCTCTTGGATCTATGCTTACTGCATAAAATGGTGCTTTTTTCGCAACATAGTCGCTTCTATCCACAGCTTGTCCCTTATAGCAATCGAGCTCTGGTGCCTTACCCTGAGTAAAGCTACCCTCCATTGTAATGCGTCCACAGATAAAGCCGTTGCCACCAAGCTCTTTATGAATTTTATAATATTTATCACATGCCCTTCGTCCGTCCTCGCTGTCCAGAAACTCACCTGTTATCTTGTTGTCAAGCGATACTACCATATGTAGAATCATATATGGTCTTGGAAATATATTTTTCCTTTTCATTATTTTATATTCCTTCCGTCCGAAAATGCCTTGCCTACTATTCTGCCAAGTGCTATATAATTGTGATTTGCAGGGTCGTAGGTAATTGGCTTAAATTTTTCAAAATCAATTTTTCCGTCAGTTAAAATGCTCTCGTCAGCTGACACATTCTTAATAGCTCCTATTAAAATCTCGGTTTCTGTGTCGTAGCACTCAAGCTCACACTCAAGCGTCAAGGGTAGCTCATTTATCACAGGTGCGTTTACAAATTCACCCTTTGTAATGGTAAAGCCGGATTTTTCGAGCTTTCTTGGCTCGCTATTTGCCGACACTATTCCAACATAATCACATGGGACGATTGTGTCCTCGGTTGCCATGCTAACTGTAAAGTCGCCTGTTTTCAAAATATTTTTTACGGTTTTGTGGTCTGCGCTCAAGGTGATTGCAACCTTGTTCATATCGCATACCATTCCCCACGCTGCGTTCATTGCATCAGGCACGCCGTTTTCGTCATATGAGCCGACTATCAGCACGGGCATTGGGAAAATATATGGCCTTGGTCCTAAATTCTTTCTCATATTAGCTCCTTTATGTAGCCCCTTGGGCTTTTATATATCTAGCTTGTCAAATATTTCCTTCAGTGCGTCAGCACTTCTTTGTAGGCTTTCTCTTTCCTCGTCGTTTAGAGAAATTGGAACATCTGCCTCTATTCCGTCGCTACCGATAATTGCTGGCATTCCAAGCACCACTCCGTCAATTCCGTGCTGACCATGCATCATATGTGATACTGGAAGAATTGATTTTTCGTCTCTTGCAATAACCTCGCAAATTCTCTTAACGCTGGTGGCAATTCCATAGTAGGTCGCGCGCTTTCTATTAATTATTTCATATGCGCTGTTTTTAACCTTATTGGCGATTTCCTCCGTCGCCTGCTCGTGACAGAAGTGTCCCCTCATTTCACAGAAATTATCAAGGGCAATTCCTGACACATTCGCGCTTGACCAAGCAACAACCTCGCTATCTCCATGCTCGCCGATTATAAATGCGTGCACGCTTCGGCTATCGACCATAAGATGCTCACCAAGCTGATATTTAAGCCTTGCTGTATCAAGCACAGTTCCTGAGCCGATTACTCTATGCTCTGGAAAGCCAGAGAGCTTTATTGCAACCTGTGTCAAAATGTCAACAGGGTTTGATACGATAAGAAGCACGCCCTCGCATCCTCTTTTTGAAATTTCGGGTATGATTTTCTTGAAGATTGCCACATTCTTGTGAACAAGGTCAAGCCTTGTTTCTCCAGGCTTTTGTCCTGCGCCTGCTGATATAATTATAATGTGGGCATCTGTTATGTCATCATATGTGCCTGCATATATCTTCATATGTCTTGTGAAGGGTATACCATGGCTTATATCCATAGCCTCACCCTGTGCCTTTTCCATGTCAGCATCTATTAAAACTATTTCGCTGAAAAGTCCACTTTGCATAAGTGCAAAAACGCTAGCCGAGCCAACAAAGCCACAGCCAATCATAGCAACCTTTCTTGGGTTAATATACTCGTTCATAATGCATCTCCTTTTTTGTCTTAATATTTCCAAAAAGCAAGCTTTTATCACAATTATATTAACATATACTTTTTTTATTTTCAATAAAAAGCCAACATTTTCCAAAAAATTCACAAACGCACGGCGCGCAAAAAAAGCAAGGAATTATTAAACCCCTTGCTCTTATCCTATTAGTTAATATTTGCGAAAACACATAAAAAAACAGACACAGGCCTTTACCTGTGTCTGCTCTTGCTTTAATCCTCGATTACTATACAGCTTACCATTTTAGTGTGGGGGGTTGCGCTGTCAAGAGATATTATTCCATCTGCAATATATGGTGTGAATATTGCGTCCTCACCCCACTCGCTTCCCTTGCCATCTAAATTTGCATGTCCCCACGAGGAGTGGAAGTGTCCACAAACGATGGTTTTTCCCTCTATTTTACCACCATTTTTCCATGCGTCCATGCCGTTTATCCATCTAGCCCTCTCCCATGCCTTACTGCCAGCCTCGCGCCAATGCTCCAAGGGGAAATAGCGCTTCTTGTCCTTGCCGACAAGCACCTCCTCGCAGGGTATGTAGCCGTGAACGAAGATATAATTCTCCGTTTCGTAATAGTCAAGCGAGCTTGGAATTATCTCTCTCATATAAGGAGTATCCCACGCCCTTTGTCTAAAGGTCTCTGGACTTTGCTCAATGTCACGCTTACTCATTTTAGTAAGCGTCATCGCTGTGTCAAGCGTGCCATTGTGACTGTGGTGAGTAAATGATAGCGCTGGTAGATATTCATAAAGATTTTCTATCATTTCCTCCATCAAATCCTCGTGATTTCCACGAATCAAGATAACCTCGTCCCTTGAAAGAAGGTCAAGTATGAATGATTGTAGCTTTTTTGGCTCATCACCTCGGTCAAGCATATCACCACAAATAACTAGCTTTTTCTCACCCTTGTCGTCAAAAAAGCCCTTTTCCTCAAGCGCCTTTATTGTAAGACTGTAAAAGCCGTGAATGTCTGCCACCACATAGTATCTCATATCCTTCCCCCTTTCTTATTTGTAATAAAGCCTCACATTGCGTGAGGCCTTTTTACTTATATCTGACAAAGGCTTATCTCTCGATTTCCTCCATTGTGAATGCCTCGAGAATGTCGCCCTCCTTAATGTCGTTGAACTTGTCAAGTCCAATACCACACTCGTAGCCTGCTGCTACATCCTTTACATCGTCCTTAAAGCGACGAAGTGAGGAGATTTTGTCCTCAAATATTACTACGCCATCACGAATTACACGAATCTGTGACTGTCTTGTTACCTTACCGTCCTGAACATAGCTTCCTGCGATTGTTCCAACATTTGGTACTCTTATTGTTTGTCTTACCTCTGCGTGACCATTAATTACTTCCTTATAGGTTGGTGCAAGCATACCCTTCATGGCAGCCTCCATCTCCTCTATAATTTCGTAAATAATTCTGTGTGTTCTTATATCTACATTTTGTCTTGCTGCAGAATCAAGCGCGCTCTTATCAGGGCGAACATTAAAGCCCACAATAATTGCATTAGACGCTGCTGCGAGCATTACATCGCTTTCGGTAATTCCACCAACACCTGTGTGGATAACGCTAACCTTAACCTCTGCATTTGAGAGCTTAACAAGTGATGCCTTAACTGCCTCTGCACTACCACCAACGTCTGCCTTAACAATAACATTGATTTCCTTTGCGCCCTCGCTGATTTGAGCAAACAAATCATCAAGATTGAGCTTAGCATTAGCCTTGAAGATTTCCTCCTTAGCCTTTGCCTTTCTCTGCTCAGCAAGCTCTCTTGCCATTCTTTCGTCCTCAACTGCATTGAACTCGTCGCCAGCGAGAGGAACCTCTGCAAGACCGATAATCTCAACTGCCTTACTTGGGCCAGCCTGCTTAACAGCCTTACCTGTGTGGTCAGTCATCGCTCTTACGTGTCCTACGGCTGTGCCTGCAATAACTACATCACCGCTGTTAAGAGTTCCGTTTTGAACAAGAACTGTTGCAACAGGTCCACGACCCTTATCAAGCTTAGCCTCAATAACAATACCCTTTGCACGACGATTTGGATTTGCCTTAAGCTCCTTAACCTCTGCTACAAGAAGGATTGTTTCAAGAAGGTCGTCAAGACCCATTCTTGTCTTTGCTGATACAGGAACGCAAATAACATCTCCACCCCATTCCTCTGGAACAAGGTCGTATTGTGTTAGCTCCTGCTTAATTGCATCTGGATTAGCTGTTGGCTTATCCATCTTATTGATTGCTACGATAATATCAACGCCTGCTGCCTTAGCATGGTTGATTGCCTCAACTGTCTGAGGCATAATTCCGTCGTCAGCTGCAACCACGATGATTGCAATATCAGTTGCCATTGCACCACGAAGACGCATTGCAGTAAATGCCTCGTGTCCTGGGGTGTCAAGGAATGTGATTGGCTTGCCATTTATAACAACGCTATACGCACCGATGTGCTGAGTGATACCACCAGCCTCTCCAGCTGTTACATTTGCGTTTCTGATAGCATCAAGAACTGATGTCTTACCATGGTCAACGTGACCCATTACGCAAACAACTGGTGCGCGCTCAACAAGGCTTGTTGCATCGTCCTCTGTCTCGTCAAATAGCTTTTCCTCGATTGTAACAACAACCTCCTTGGAAACCTTAACACCAAGCTCGTCAGCGATAAGATATGCTGTATCATAGTCAACGATTTGGTTTACGGTTGCCATAACGCCCATCATCATAAGGCGCTTAATTACCTCGCTTGAGGTAACCTTAAGACGAGATGCAAGCTCACCAACTGTGATTTCATCAGAAACTGTGATTGAAAGCTGAGTGTTCTTTGCCTTTTCAAACGCTGCACGCTTAATCTTTTCCTGCTCAAGACGCTCTCTATCCTTCTTAGATGGACGGGCGTCCTGTCTGTTTTGCTTCTTTAGCTTTTGCTTGCCTGAGCCATAGTTATCATATGAGCCATAGCTATCAAGTCTTTCATCATATTTTGAGAGGTCAACGCTTGCGCCACCTCTTGTATCAACAACGCGTGTTGCACCTGTTTTCTTCTTAACAACAGTGTTTTCACTCTGCTGTGGCTTTGGTTGAGGTCTTTGCTGAGGAGCAAAGTCCTTCTTTGGCTGGAAGCCACCCTGTGGCTTACCGCCTCTATCGCCGTTTCTTTGGTCTTGTCTGTCGTTTCTTTGGTCGCGTCTGTCAAAGCCAGCACCATCTCTCTTTTGCTGTGGCTGTTGCTGTGGGCGCGCCTGCTCTGCCCTTTGGCGAATTTCCTCAGCGCTCTTTGCCCTTGGTGCGTCAGCCCTTGGTGCTTCCTTTTTAACCTCTGCCTTTGGCTCTTCCCTCTTAGGCTCTGCCTTTGGCTCTTCCTTCTTTTCCTCAGCCTTTGGTGCAGGCTTAGGCTCTTGCTTAGGCTCTGCCTTCTTGGCCTCTGGCTTTGGCGCTTCCTTTTTAACCTCTGCCTTTGGCTCTTCCTTCTTTGGCTCAGCCTTTGGCTTTCTTACAGCACCCTGTGGAATGTCGGTTTTCTTGTCAAGGTAGTCTGCCATCTTTACATTCTCACACATAAGCGTAAGACGATTTGCAATTGCGTTTGCAATTGTCATCTCAATGGTGTCACCAACGACTGCCTTATCGAAAACCCCTGAGCCCTCAACAAGCTCAATTACTTCCTTTGTATCTAATCCAAAATTCTTTGCGAAATCCTTAACCTTAATTACAGCTGCCATCTATCCATTACCTCTTTTCCTCATTAATCAGGCTGGTGAGCTTGCGTGAAAAACTTTCATCTGCTATTCCCAGCGCACATACCGCACCACTTTTTCCTATTGCGTGTGAAATTTCATCAGACGAAATAGGTAGCTTTATACATTGTACACCATAAAATTTACATTTATCAGTAATTTTCTTTTCTGTGTTAGCTGATGCGTCAGACGCATAATAAACGACGGATATTTTACCCTTTGGGAGTGCTTCTGTCACCATAGGGGTGCCGATTACTAGCGCGCCTGCCCTGCGACACAGGCCTAGCATTAATAAAAATTTATTCAATAGTTATCTCCTTTGCAAGCTCAGATAAAAGCTCCTCCGAGATTGTAACCTCGAGATTTGTTTGTAATCTTTTTGCCCTTACTGCTTTTTTCAAGCAGGCTTCCTTTTTACAGATATATGCGCCTCTGCCTGCTTTTTTGCCGACTGTATCTATACAAACCTCCCCCTCAGGAGTGCGAACCACACGGATTAGCTCCTTCTTTGGAAAGGTTTCCATACAGCCCAGACATTTGCGCTGTGGAATCTTTTTAATTTTTTCCATAATTACTCGCTCTTAATATCAATCTTACAGCCTGTAAGCCTTGCTGCAAGGCGTGCGTTTTGTCCCTGCTTGCCGATAGCAAGTGAAAGCTGGTCAGGTGCTACTACTACTCTTGCACTGCGCTCATTCTCAATATCAACTCTCTTAACGCTAGCTGGCAAAAGTGCTGCCTTAATGTATTCTGTTGGGTCATCGCTATATGGAATTACATCTATCTTTTCGCCATTTAGCTCATCTACTACTGCGTTTATTCTTGCGCCACGATTACCGATACAAGCGCCAACAGCATCAACGCTCTCATCTCTTGAGTAAACGGCAATCTTTGTTCTTGAGCCTGCCTCACGACAGATGTTCTTAATAATAACTGTTCCGTCTTGAATTTCTGGAACCTCAGCCTCGAAAAGACGCTTCACAAGGTCTGGGTGAACTCTTGTAAGGGAAACAAGTGGCCCACGCTCAGAGGCTGCATTTACCTGAAATGCGTAAACCTTGATTCTGTCGTCAACACGAAGAACCTCGCCAGGAATTTGCTCATTCCTTGGGAGAACTGCCTGAGAAATGCCTGTATCTACAACAACATTTCCTGTGCTATCCTCAACCTTGGTTACGATGGCGGACATTATCTCGCCCTTTCTCTCCTCGTACTCTCTTGCCTGTCTTGACTTTTCAGCCTCACGAATAGCCTGTACGATTACCTGCTTTGCGTTTTGTGCGCTTAAGCGACGAAATTCCTTTGTATGAAGCTCATACTCATAATCAGCACCTACGCTACGCTTTCTTGAGCGAGTCTTGTGCTTAATGCCTGCCGCCTTTCTCTCTGCCTCAAGCGCCTCAATTTGCTCCTTTGTGATTTCTACGGTTGGGTCCTCAACCTCGGCAACAATCTTGTACTTACGATATACCTTCATATCTCTCTTTTCTGGGTCGATAACCACGGTAATGCTCGCAACTCCGTACTCCTTCTTGCAGGCTGCTGCAAGTGCTGCCTCAACCTTTTCAATCATATACTCCTTTGGAATGTGTCTTTCTCTTTCGAGAAGGTCAAGTGCCTCAAAAAATTCGTTGTTCATTTTATATTTCTCCTTTTAAAATTCAAAATAAATATTCATTTTCGCAATTGCCTTACGAGGAATTACGATTTCGTTTTCTTGTTTAATGGTGATGGACTCATCATCATACGACTCAAGCGTGCCTACAATTGCCTTTTGTCCGTCTATTGGTGCATAAAGCCTTGCAATCACCGTCTCGCCTATGCATTTCGATAAGTGAAAATCAGTCCTTATCTCTCTTTCAATACCAGGTGAGGACACATCAAGATGATATTCATCCTGAATCGGGTCATGCTCATCAAGCACTGGGTCAATGGCGCGTGACATTTTTTCGCAATCCTCAATGTTTATGCCCTCTTCGCTATCAATTGTTATTGTCAGATGGTATTCTGCGCCTATCTTTTCATATTCCACATCCCAGATAAAATATCCTAGCTCCTCAGCTATCGGTGTGGCAAGCGCGCTTACCTCTGCGACAATTCCCTTTCTTTCCTTCATTCTTATCTCCTTTTTGTAAAAGAAAATCTGCGAAGGTGGGACTTCGCAGATAGTAAAAATACTATTATCGTGCTTATTATATCACACGCCTTTTAAAATTGCAATACTTTTTTTATTTTTTCTAAAAATATATTATTATATAACTTTACAAAATGAAATATTTGTGCTACAATATCTCCTAGCAAGCAGGGGTATCCCCTGTGAAATCTTGATTTTAGAGGTAATTATGGACAAAAGAGAAAAAATAGGCCTCGTCCTTGCCGATGCTTTGAAGGCTGGCGCTTATTTTCTTATATATTTTTTGTCACAAATTCTCGTTGGTATCGTTCTCGGTGTGGTATTTATGATAGCCATGCCAAGCGAGAGCATTGACGATATTCTTGTGACACGCTCGCTTGAAATCTCTGTCATTTCAAATGTAATTTCAATTGTTTTCTGTGTTCTTTTAATGAGAGTAATGGAAAAGAAAAGCACAGCTGAAGGGCTTGATATGAATGTATCCTTCATCCGTCCAAAAACGGTGCTGGGGCTTTCTCTAGCTCTTGGCGTTTTCGGTCAATATGCGATTGCAGTTTTCCTTTCCTTTATTCCGTTTCCAGAAAGCTGGATTGAAATGCAGGGGGCAAGCTCCGATTTAATCACTAGTGGAAGCCTCGCTATGCAGTTTATTGCTGTTGCCATTATGGCGCCCTTGGCTGAGGAAATTATTTTCCGTGTTTGTATTCAAGGCACGCTCTCAAGGCATTTACCAAAATGGGTAGCAATTATATCTACCTCGTTTATCTTTGGTCTTATGCATGGTAACCCTATCGCTATAATTTATGCAACAGTGCTGGGAATTTTAATGGGCTGGCTATACTCAGAGTTTAAGTCTATTTTTCCATCTATGGTGTTCCATTTTGGATTTAATTTAACATCAATTCTTATGGGTCAAAATCCACCATTTATACTTTTTTTAATCGCAACAGCATTCTTTGCCGTTTCACTGGCATTTCTTGCTTACCTGTCTACGCTTAACAAGACGGGTGACAATACAACGCATGATGAAGGAGATAATGATAATGAAGCTTTATAATACACTTTCAAGAACAGTTGAGGAATTTATTCCTCGTGATGGAAACAAGGTTCAAATGTACACCTGTGGTCCTACTGTATATCACTTTGCACATATAGGTAATCTTCGCACATATATGATGGAGGATGTGCTTGAAAAGGCACTTCGCTACGCTGGATATGATGTAAAAAGGGTTATGAACATTACCGATGTTGGTCACCTTACAAGCGATGGTGACACTGGTGAGGACAAAATGCTCAAGGGTGCGAAGCGTGAGAAAAAGACAGTTTTGGAGATTGCAGAGTTTTACAAGGACGCATTCTTTAAGGACTGTGAAAAGCTTAATATCAAGACCCCTGATGTTATTGAGCCTGCGACTCAATGCATTCCTGAATTTATAAAGACCATTGAGGGGCTTATCGAAAGGGGCTTTGCTTACATAGCTGACGGAAATGTTTACTTTGACACCTCTAAAATTGCTGACTACAATGCCCTTACAGGTCACTCAAGTGACGAGCTTATGGTTGGTGTAAGAGAGGATGTTACAGAGGATACAAGCAAGAAAAACAAGAGCGACTTTGTGCTTTGGTTTACAAAATCAAAGTTTGACGACCAGGAGCTTAAGTGGGATAGCCCTTGGGGTGTTGGCTACCCTGGCTGGCATATTGAATGCTCCTGCATTAGCATGAAGCACTGTGGCGAATACCTTGACATTCACTGTGGTGGTGTTGATAACATATTCCCTCACCACACAAACGAAATTGCACAAAGCGAGGCGTATCTCGGTCACAAGTGGTGTAATTACTGGTTCCATGTTCATCACCTCAATGACGAAACAGGAAAAATGTCAAAGTCAAAGGGCGAGTTCCTTACGGTTTCCTTGCTTGAAAGCAAGGGCTACAATCCTGTAGCTTATCGCTTCTTCTGCCTACAGTCACACTATCGTAAGCCTCTTGTATTCTCCTATGAGGCTCTTGACCAGGCAAGCGCAACCTACAACAAGCTTCTTCGTAAAATTGCAGGTCTCAAGCGCGAGGGCGAGGCTGATATGGAGTTTGTTAAGGCAAACAAGGAGCGCTTCTTAAAGGCTATCGGAAACGATATGAACACTGCGCTCGGAATTACAAATATCTATGATATTCTTAAGGCTCAGGTAAATGATGCGACAAAGCTAGAGGCGCTTCGTGATATTGATGCAGTTCTCTCTCTTGACCTTGTTAAGGACGAGGAGACAGCCGAGGCTCCTGTGACTGAAAAGAGCGATTTCGAAAGGGAAATTGAGGCTCTTATCGTCGAGCGCGCTGAGGCTAAAAGGGCTAAAAACTACGCGCGTGCTGATGAAATCAGAAACGACCTTAAGACAAGGGGTGTTACTCTTATAGACACACCCCAAGGCACAACCTACACTATTGACTAAATAATTATTGGCTCGCTTTTTTGCGAGCCAACGCAATATAGAAAGGAGATAACATGAAAAGATTACTTGTTTTACTTCTCGCTATTTTATCTGTCTTTTGCTTTGCCTCATGTGAGGACGAGAAAACGCCAAGTGATGGAAAAAGTGCCTATGAAATATGGCTTGACCAAGGAAACACAGGCTCTGAGGCTGATTTTCTTAACTGGCTAAGGGGTGCTGATGGTAAAAACGGAGCAAATGGTGCAAGTGGCGCTGATGGAAAGAGCGCATATGACATTTGGCTCTCCCAAGGAAATAAGGGCTCTGAGGCTGATTTTCTTAACTGGCTTTCATCTTCTCAAAACCCACAGGGGCTTGACTTCTTCCCACTAAGCGATAACACATACGCTGTAAGTGTAGGAAACGCAATTTACCTTAACGAAATAAATATTCCAGCTACATACAACGGCAAAAAGGTTACTGTGATTCTTGAGAATGGCTTTGAAGGCAATCTCAATCTCAAAAGGCTAACAATTCCCGATACTATTACAACCATTGAGAAAAACGCATTTGCCAATTGTATTGCCCTTTCAGAGCTGACGCTCGGCACAGGAATAAAGGAAATAGGAGAAAACGCGTTTCTAAACGCTCGCTTTGGTACGCTGACAATTTCAGACTCGGTTTCCTCTATCGGCAAAAATGCATTTACTGGCTGTTCTAATCTTAAGACAATTACTGTAAGCGAGGACAATGGTTCATATAAGTCGGTGGACAATGTCCTATATACAAAGGACGGAAAAGCACTTATTCTCTATCCACACGACAAGACCGACACCTCATTTACCGTACCAAACGGAGTTACAAGCATTGAGGCGTTTGCCTTTTCAAACAATCATTACCTTGAAGGCGTAATCCTTCCAGATGGTCTTTTAAGCATTGGCGACGAGGGCTTTGGGGCTTGCGACGCTCTAAAGAGCATAAAGCTTCCTACATCGTTAACAAGCATAGGCACACGCGCCTTCTGGAGCTGTACCTCTCTTTCAAGTATAATTATTCCAAGTAACGTAACTGCAGTAGGCGAGCGCGCGTTTTATTACTGCCCATTGCTTACAATTCACTGTAGGGCTCAAGCCAAGCCTGATAGCTGGACTGCAAAGTGGAACGAATCTTATGATTTCACAACGAACAAAACTATTTTTATTCCTGCCGATTGGGGGTATACAGGTGAATAATTGCGAAAGCTGTGAGCATTTTGACTACGACGAGGATATTGGCGACTATGTTTGCACAATAGACCTCGACGAGGACGAATACCTTGACTATCTTACAAGAAAAAACAGCTCCTGTCCTTACTATAAATTTTACGATGAGTATAAATCCGTGCAAAAGCAAAACTAAAGCCGAGTGCAAGTAAGTATGCCTGCAGGGGCTTACTCGCGAACCCCGAGGCGTGTATATTGCGCTCTTGGAGTGTTCGCACATCCGTATTCCACATTTGAGCTTTGCTCATTCCGCACTCCAAAAGGGGGGTAATATGTTCAACTACAAATTAATATGTGCCCCTATGGCTGGCGTTAGTGACCACCCATTTCGCGTTATGGCAAGGCGCTTTGGGGCTGAGCTTTGTGTTAGCGAGATGATTAGCTCTGTCGCTATGCACTATGAGGATAAGAAAACTGCTACTCTTGCCGAAATCCACGAGGACGATACGCCTATTTCAATCCAAATATTTGGTCACGACCCTGATATTATGGCAAGAAGCGCATATCTTCTATCCTCTGGTGAATATAAGCACGCAAAAAACAATCGCGTGCCTGAATTTATTGATATAAATATGGGCTGTCCTGTTAAAAAGATTGTAAGCTCTGGCGATGGCAGTGCGCTTATGCGTGATAGCGCTCTTTGCGAGAAAATCATCACAGAGTGTGTCAAAAAATCTCTTGTGCCTGTAACAGTTAAAATTCGCGCAGGCTGGGACAAATCCTCTATAAACTGCACCGAGATTGCAAAAATTGCAGAGGCATCTGGCGCTAGCGCGATTACCATTCACGCACGCACGCGCTCTCAAATGTATGAGCCAAGTGCTGATTGGAGCATTATTAAAGGTGTAAAGGACTCAGTTAGCATCCCTGTTATCGGAAACGGCGACATATTCTGTGCCGAGGACGCGATTAAAATGCTTGATACAACCGGCTGTGATGGAGTTATGGTTGGCAGAGGCGCTATGGGCAATCCGTTTATCTTTGAGCATATAAAATGTCTTATTGAGGGTAAGGAATATACAAGACCTAGTGTTGAAAATCGCCTTGATATCGCGCTTGAGCAGTTAACCATGCTCTGCCAAGAGGTCGGCGAGAAAATCGGTGTGTGCGAGGCAAGAAAGCACCTTGCATGGTACACAAAGGGCATGCGCTTTGGAACTAGCGCACGTGGCATGATTAACACAGCCACCTCTCTTGAGGACATAAACAGAATAATTAATTATTTAAAGGAAAATAGCTTAGAACATGAATAAAAAACGAATTTTGTCAGCAGGTCTTTGCTTGATTGCTGCTATAGTTTGGGGCTCTGCCTTCTCGGCGCAGGAGATTGCCTCTTATAACGCAGATAAAATTGATGCGTTCTTCTTCGGTGGACTTCGCTGGCTACTTGGTAGCGTGGTGCTTATTCCTCTTTGGTTCATTTTTGAAAGAGAGCACGAGCTTCCTCGCGAAATCAAGCAAAAAAAGCACAAATGCACCTTAATTTTTGGCGTGATAACTGGTGCTGTGCTCTTTATCGCCTCTGCGCTTCAGCAGTTCGGCATTGAGGCAACTCAGCAAAGTGGAAAGGCTGGCTTTATAACCGGTCTTTACCTTGTATTTGTGCCTATCGCTTCCTTCGTTATATTTAAGCAAAGAATATCTCCTCTTGTTTGGGGCGCTGTCGTTTTCTCCTTTACAGGACTTTACTTCCTCTGCATGAATGGTGGTAGCTTCTCGCTTCAATGGGGAGATGTGTTGATTTTCGTTTGCGCAATATTCTTTACTGCACATATAATTGTTATCGACCGTTTTATTGGCAGGGTAAGCACGCTTAGATATTGCACTGTGCAATTTTTCACAGTCGGCGTGCTCAATATTATAGCAGGTATCTTTTTTGGACATATCACCTGGGAGGGCTTTGTTGCTGTTATCGGTCCTATTCTCTATTGTGGCTTTATGTCAACTGGCGTGGCATACACCTGCCAAATTATAGGACAGAAATTCACACCACCAGCTATTGCATCTCTCCTTT
Organism: Clostridia bacterium; assembly: GCA_017625275.1. GTDB lineage: Bacteria > Bacillota > Clostridia > Oscillospirales > CAG-272 > RGIG2000. Next base: position 1,598 of record JAGALI010000190.1, on the reverse strand, counting down.
TTGCAACAGAGGGGCTATTCTCAGTGGTATTTGAGAGCATAATTGAAAAAACAGTTCCTTCCTCAACAATGCTTATCGGCTGTGCGCTGATGCTTGTGGGAATTGTGCTATCTCAGCTTCCTGCTGATATATTAAAAAGAAAAAGGGTGGCAGAGTCACCAAGCGAGAAATAATTAAAGCCTCGAAAAAATCGAGGCTTTTTCTTTGGCTATATCCACAAATAAAAATCCCGTGTGACTAAGCACACGGGTGTTTTTATTAGATATCCATCTCATTAAGCAATGCCTTAAGATTCTTGATTTCCTCTTCAGTAAGAGTAATACCCTTGCCGAGTTTTTCGTGACCTTCCTGCCAAACGCGGATGTCATAGACAGGCTCGCGCTCGTTCCAGCTTACAAGGTTGACTTCCTTTACCCAACCATTGTTACTATCGGAAACTGTACCGAAATTTTTCACGATGTCGAATTTGAATTCAGCCATTTTACGAACAAACCTCCCTTTAAGATTCCGAAAAACTTACCAAAAAAGGCAAATTCTCCTGTATAAGATGATTTTAGCATACTTTTTTGATAATTGCAACTATATTTTTAAAAATTTATATATTATTATTTAAAATATTTTAATAAAAAGAATAAAAACGCGCGCAAAAGGTCGGTTTTTCACGCTCGACGCTTATTAATATCCTAGCTCCTCGTTGACAATAATAACCTTTATTCTGTCGGGAGTGGTTGAAAATCTTGTCACAACAGTGTGTGAGCAAATTGTCGCTCCGCCTATGTAGCAATTACCACAGGTGCCATTTAATGCACAAGGTGTTTGGCGATTTAGCCTTTTTGCGTTTTTAGGACAAGCTATTTTCTTTATTCTAGCCTGTGCCTCGTTTACATTTTTTACGATTTTGTTTTTGCCAAGCACGACAATAACTGTATCAGGGCCGTAAATCAGCGCGCCGAGTCTGTTGCCGTTGCCATCAATATTAACAAGCTCTCCACTCTCGCAAAGGGCGTTTGTGCCCATTAAAAACACATCGGAGAGCAACGCCTGCCTTTTCGCCTCGCTTTGCTCGGCAGGGGTTGGCTTAGAATACGGGTCAAGGGCGTTATATTTTGCCCTTACCGCATCCCTTATTCCACATTCATCAAGAGTTACTGAGCCACCCCACGAAATCAGCATTTCCTTTTCGCTTTTTCCACACAGGGTGCGCTTTTTTTCTATAATTTCGAGCGCCTTTTCTCTTGCCCTTTCTCTATTTTCAACAAAAAACGCCTCTATTTGCTCTCTTTCAAGAGCCTTCAAAATTCCTTCTATATTCATTTTATCCTCACAAGAAAAATTTCTTTTTAAGTGACATTCTAAGTGGCTTACAAACCGCAATTACAATAAGCATAATTCCGATAATTAGCATTGCAAGCAATGGGTATCTTGACCAAATAAAGCGCACGCCACCATCAAACACCTTGCTAATCAATATCTCCAAAAGCACCATATATGCGCCAAGGGCTAGTATTGCTCCGCCATATAAATAAAGTCTGCCACGCTTTACATATCTATAAATTGCAACAAATGTGGTAACAATAACAGCTATTGCGCCAACTGCT
>JAGALI010000189.1 GCA_017625275.1 Clostridia bacterium | reverse complement strand
TGATAGCACCCTGCCAAATCAAAACTGCAATAGCGATATTTATAATCGCATAGGTTGCAGGATTCATAATGGCAGAAATTTTTCCAACAAATTTTTGAGCTATGTTTAGAGAAGAGGTAGCCACTTTAAAGCTTTTCTCTTCGTTTTCTTCGTTAGCAAAAGCACGAATTACTCTTGCACCGGAAAGATTTTCTCTAGTTAATTTTAGAACACCATCAAGTCGTCCTTGAACCTTTTTATAAAGAGGGATTGTGGCATACATAATTCCAAAAATAACGAGTGCAAGAATAGGAATTGTAGCAACAAAGACAAGCGCACCATTTAAATCTATCGTAAATGCCATAATCATAGCTCCAAAAACTATAAATGGTGAACGGAGAAGAAGTCTTAGGGTGAGATTAACTCCAGATTGAACTTGATTCATATCGCTTGTCATACGGGTAATCAAGGTAGATGTTCCCAGCGTATCTATTTCGGTATATGAAAGCGATTGTATATGTGAAAACAGCGAGTGCTTAACCTTTGTAGAAAAGCCAACCGCTGCCTTTGCCGCATAATATTGAGCAAGCAAGGTACAAGAAAGTCCTACAACTGCAAGAGCCACAAGAATAAGACATCTTTGAACTACAAAGACTTTGTCATCATTTGCAATTCCGATATCTATTATACTTGCAACAACAAGTGGAACAAGTAGCTCAAAGCTTGCTTCGAGAAGCTTGAAAAAGGGACTTATAATACACTCTTTTGTGTAGCCCTTCATATATCTAAGTAGCTTAAACAAGGCATCCTCCTAAAACATAAATATTCATAGTAAGTATAGCACATACTGTAAAATATTACAAGAAAAAAATAAAAAGGAGTGCAAATAGCACTCCTTTTTCGGTTAAATATTCATAATAATAGGTAATATTAGAGGTCTACGCTTAGTTTTGTTAAAGATATATTTTGAAATGGAGTTTTTCATAATGGCCTTTAAATCTCCCCATTCGTGTGCTCCAGAACTCAAGGCATCAATAAGCGAAGCAGTAGCAGCGTCCTTGGCACCATTCATAAGCTCCTCGTTTTCTCTTACATAAACAAATCCGCGAGAAATGATTTCAGGTCCTGCTAGCAAAATTCCTTCATCTGTGCTTACAGTGGCTACAGCGATTATAATTCCACTTTCGGAAAGATTTTTTCTATCTCTTAAGACAATGTTGCCAACATCTCCAACTCCACTTCCGTCAATGAGTATTTTGCCAGAAGGAACAGAGGTAGGCGAAAATCTTGCACCATTCTCGTCAATTTCTATTACCTTTCCGATATCTGATACAAAAATGTTTTCACTTGGCATTCCCATGCTTTCGGCTAATTCCTTGTGTTGGATAAGGTGCCTGTATTCACCATGTATAGGCATGAAAAATTTTGGTTTAGTAAGGGAGTGCATTAGCTTTAGCTCCTCTTGACAGGCGTGTCCAGATACATGCACCTCAACACTTGAATCATGGTATACATTAACGCCACGATGATAAAGCTCATTTACTATTTTGCCAACAAGAGGCTCGTTTCCAGGAATAGCGCTAGAGCTCAATACCACTAAATCCTTATCAGTCAATGATACCTTATCATGGTCAGAGAAGGCCATACGATAAAGTGCGCTCATAGGCTCGCCTTGGCTTCCTGTTGTAACAACTGTTATTTTTTCTGGTGGATATTTGTTTATTTCTGTGACATCAATTAAAACGCCATCAGGAACATTCATATATCCAAGCTTAACAGCCGCGTTTACAACATTTATCATGCTACGGCCAGTTACGGCAACCTTTCTTAAATGTCTTACACTCGAATTTATAATTTGTTGAACACGATGTACATTTGATGCAAAGGTGGCAATAATAATTCTTTTGTCAGTAGCCTGAGAAAAGATTCTATCAAGAGAAAGGCCTACCTTGCTTTCTGATGGAGTATATCCAGCTCTTTCAACATTTGTAGACTCGCAAAGGAGCATCAAAACTCCTGAATTTCCAAGCTCGCCTAAGCGGGCAATATCCATAGGCTCGCTCTCAACAGGGGTTAAGTCTAGCTTGAAATCACCTGTGTGAATAACAACACCCTGTGGAGTTGTTATAGCGAGGGCGCAGGCATCAGCGATAGAGTGATTTACACGAATGAATTCAACCTTGAAGCACCCAGCATTTATAGTATCACCAGCGCTAACGGTGTTTAGCTTAGCATTTTGTAAAAGCTTATGCTCAATTAATTTATTTTCCAAAATACCAAGAGTTAGCTTGGTTCCATAAACGGGAACATTCATTGAACGCAAAAAATATGGAAGAGAGCCTATATGGTCCTCGTGTCCATGGGTTATAAAAACGCCACGAATTTTATCAACATTCGCCTCAAGATAACTGAAATTTGGTATTACAAGATCAACGCCGAGCATATCATCATCTGGAAATCCAATTCCACAGTCAACAACGATTATATCGTTGTCACATTCAAAAACAGTGATGTTTTTCCCTATTTCATTAAGGCCACCAAGAGAGAAAATCTTTAGCTTTGGAGCCGATTTTTTTACAGCATTCCTAGGAGCCCTTTTTGTATTGGATTTTTTTGATGATTTAACAGATGTCTGCTTTTTAATAGGTGGCTTTTTTTGCTTTGGAGCAGAGCTGTTTTTAATAGGTTTTAAAGCTTTAGCTTTTTTGGCACTAGGCTTTTTCCAATTTGTGCTAGTGGATTTTTTTTGTTCTTTATTAGACATAAAATTCCTTTCTATAAGCCTTTTTTGCAAGGCAAAAAACCGCCATAAGACGGGTAGATTTAAGATAAAGGCAAATGCATGTATAACGACCCCACGCAAGGACTTTATCTCGTGAAACGAGTTGATGATATTTATATTTTAGCATATTATAGAAATTTAGTCAATAAAAATCACAAAACAAGAGCAAAAATAAGTGTGGCTAGTGCTGAAGTAAAGGCGCATCCTAAAAGAAAAAATAAAATCCCCTTTGAAAAGAGTCGCTTTTTCTTTTTTTGTTGTTTAAATTCACTGTGATTAATAATAGCCGTAGCTGTCCTTATTATATCTCCGTCAAGCTCTGTTTGGATAGGGATGTCTTTCTTCAAAATAAAATACGCCTCATCAAATAAATCCGAGCCAGTATCTTTTATATAAATCATCCTTTTTTGGCAACCCTTAATCATAAAAACTCCTGAAAATTTTTATTAGAGTATTGCCATTTTTTTGTGAATTAATGCCTTAGAAGAAT
>JAGALI010000188.1 GCA_017625275.1 Clostridia bacterium | reverse complement strand
TACGAAAACATGGCATTCGGTCTTAAGCTCAGAAAGGTTCCCAAGGAAACAATCAAGCGCCGTGTTGAAGCAGCAGCTAAGATCCTCGGTATTGAAGCACTTCTTGACAGAAAGCCTAAGGCTATGTCAGGTGGTCAGAAGCAGCGTGTTGCGCTCGGTCGTGCTATAGTAAGAGAGCCAAAGGTGTTCTTGCTTGACGAGCCTCTTTCAAACCTCGATGCAAAGCTTCGTGCAGCGATGAGAACTGAGATTACAAAGATTCACCAAACAGTTGGCGTTACCTTCATTTACGTAACTCACGACCAGGTTGAGGCTATGACAATGGCTACAAGAATCGTAGTTATGAAGGACGGCTTTATCCAACAGGTTGACTCTCCACAAAATCTCTATGATAAGCCAGTTAACATTTTCGTTGCAGGCTTTATCGGCACACCTCAAATGAACTTTATTCACGCTACTCTTGAAAAGGAAGGCGACGATGCATTTATCGTATTTGGCGATAACAAGATTAAGCTTCCAGCTGAAAAGGCAAGTGACCCTGCAATTGAGCCATATATTGGCAAGGAAATCATCGCAGGTATTCGTCCAGAGCTTATTCATGACGAGCCTATCTATCTTGAGAAGATGGCTGAAAATACCATTGAGGCAAATGTTGATGTAACAGAGCTTATGGGTGCTGAAATTTACCTCTACCTCTCAATTGATGGCGTTGAGGCATTTAACCTTGATTCAAACAAGGGTGAAAACATTAAGAACGATATAATCGCAAAGGTTTCATCTCGTTCAGGCGCTAGAGCAGGCGATAAGATTAAGGTTGCTATCGACTCCTCAAGAATTCACCTATTCGACAAGGAAACTCAAAAGTACATTATTCACTAATAAAATAAAGGCTCTCCAAATTCGGAGAGCCTTATTTTTTTATATTTAAAATATAAAATCATATTGACATTTTATAAATATTTGATATAATGAAGGTAATGTAAAAAATATTCACTTTTACACACAAAGAGGTATACTATGAAAAAGAAATTTGCAGTTGTAGGCTATGGTGGAATGGGCTCTTGGCATGTTGGACATGCACAAAAGAGCAATGTTTTGGAACTTGCAGGAATTTATGATATAGATGAAAAGAAAAGCGCGCTCGCAAGGGAGCGTGGGATTTACGCATATGCATCTCTTGATGAGCTTATTGCGGATAAGAGTGTTGAGCTTGTAACCGTTGCAATTCCTAATGACGTTCACCTTGATACTGTTTGCCGTCTTTTAAGAGGTGGTAAAAATGTCGTTTGTGAAAAGCCCGTTGCGCTTTCAAGCGAGGACCTTGAGGAAATGATTAAGGCGTCAGAGGAAAGTGGTAAGCTCTTTACAGTTCACCAAAACAGACGCTGGGATATTGACTACCTTGCAATGCAACAGCTTGCTGATAGTGGCGAGATAGGAAAGCCAATTAGAATAGAATCTAGAATTCACGGCTCAAGAGGTATTCCATCTGACTGGAGATGCCATAAGCAATATGGTGGAGGAATGATTCTTGACTGGGGAGTTCACCTAATCGACCAGCTTATGCTTATATATAAAAATGAAAGAATTGACACAATTAATTGCGTTATAACTAATATCACCACAGATGAGGTTGATGATGGCTTCTATCTTACAATCACCTTTGAAGGTGGCGCAGTTGCCTTCTGTGAGGTTGGAACCTACAACTTTATCGCTCTCCCAAGATTTTATATGAAGGC
>JAGALI010000187.1 GCA_017625275.1 Clostridia bacterium | reverse complement strand
GTATATGATAAGGCAAGAGAAAATCTTTTAACCTTCGAAAAGGAAGGCGTTTATATCAACGATAACGATAAAAAGTACTATTTTTATCGTCAAATTATGGATGGTAGAGCTCAAACTGGCATAGTTGGCTGTGCTTCCATTGATGATTATATGGAAAATAGAATTAAAAAGCATGAATTTACTCGTGCTGATAAGGAAATTGACCGTATAAAGCATGTTGATATTTGCTCTGCACATACAGGACCTATATTTCTTGCATACAAGCAGTCTGATGAGCTTGATGAGATAATTAATGATGAAATCTCAAAAAAGCCTTTGTATGATTTTGTGGCTGAAGATGGTGTTAGACACACAGTATGGGTGACAAGTGATAAAGGCGTTGATGAAAAAATAGAAAAAGCGTTTGCAAATCTTGAGGCACTTTATATTGCTGATGGTCACCATAGAGCAGCATCTGCTGTAAAGGTTGGTATCAAGCGTAGAGAAGAAAATCCAGCTTATACAGGGAAAGAGGAATTTAACTACTTTTTATCAGTTATTTTTCCAGCTAATTCTCTGAAAATTATGGATTACAACAGACTTTTAAAAGACCTTAATGGAATGAGCTCCGAGGAGTTTTTAAAAGTTGTCTCTGAGAAGATAGGAACTGTACAGGAATATAAAGGAGAAGGCCCTTGTAGACCTGTAGAGAGACATTCTGTTGGAATGTATCTTGATAACAAGTGGTATCTTGTGAAATTTTTTGATAGCATTTGTAATGCAAAAACTCCTGTTGAAAGACTGGATTGCGCTATTTTGCAAAACAATCTTTTGTCTCCAATCCTTGGAATAGAAGACCCAAGAAGCGATAAAAGAATAGATTTTGCAGGTGGAATTAGAGGACTTAAGTATCTTGAAGAAAGATGTAATGATGATATGAAGCTTGCTATTGCTATGTATCCAACATCTCTTGACGAGCTTATGTCTGTCGCTGATTCCGGTGCAGTAATGCCACCAAAATCTACATGGTTTGAGCCTAAGCTTCGCAGTGGACTTTTGATTCATAAAATATAATAAAAAAGCCTGTGCAAAAGCGCAGGCTTTTTGATTTTTATTCGAATATAAAATAAATGTGTTTTTGGATAAACCCTTTTATTTAAGGATAAAAATATAAAAAATAAATTTTTGAATTTATAAAATATATAATTCTATATTATATAAATTTAATAATTTATAAAAACTAAAAATGAGCAACAAAAAATAGCCCAAGCTAAGGCTTGAGCTGTTGGTGCAGACAATGAGACTTGAACTCACACGAACTAAGTTCATTGGCTTCTGAGACCAACGCGTATACCAATTCCGCCATGTCTGCATAGCCCTGACAAAATCGTCAGGCGCTGTATTTATTATTATTTGTTATTGCCATAGGTGGACAAATATGCAGATTTGCATTTTCTTATCGATTCAATTGCACTATCGTGCCCAGAAATTTTGTCAACATAGGTTGTTTTGTTTTCAAGATACTTATATACCTCGAAAAAATGCTTAATTTCATGGAATTGGTGTTGTGGCAAATCATTAATATCCTTGTAAGTGTTTAGAAAAGGATCGTTTAATGGAATTGCTACAATTTTTTCGTCAGCCTCATTTTCATCTATCATATTTATCATACCGATTGGATAGCATTCAACGGTTGACATAGGCTCAAGTCCCTCTTGGCAAAGAACGAGCACATCAAGTGGGTCTCCGTCTTCGGATAATGTACGAGGAATAAAGCCATAATTAGCCGGATAGTGAGTAGAGGTATAAAGTATTCTATCAAGGCGCAAAAGACCACTTTCTTTATCCAGCTCATACTTGTTTTTGCTACCTTTAGTTATTTCTATAACAGCAATAAATTTATCTTCTGTAATTCTTTCATCTCTAAAATCATGCCAAGGATTCATATAAACACCTCATTTGAGTTTTATTATCTTATATTATATATCCTTATTAGTTCCGTGTCAAGAAGAATTTATACGTTATATTCAAATATTCTAGCTTGAAAGCTCTTTTCTTAAAACATCGAATATCTTTTTTTCTTCTCGCGAAACTTTTACCTGAGTTAGGCCCAAAAGCATTGCTGTTTTTTGCTGAGAATATTCCTTCAAATATCTCATTGTTATGATTTGTCGCCACAATGTAGGAAGCTTGGATATGGCTTGCGTAAGTGCTATGTGGTCTATTTTTTTATCTATTTCATTTTCACCTTGGCTTATGGTGCTTTCTATGGTAAAATTATCATCATCTCCACCAATAGGTGCAGAAAGAGAGGTAACAGGAGAAGCGGCATCAAGAGCGATTACGGCATCTGCTACGCTTAGAGAACAGAGAGAGGCTAGCTCTTCGATTTTTGGCTCCACTCCATGCTCGGATAGGTATTTTTCGCGAGCCTTCATTAATAAAGCGCCCTGTTGCTTATAAATACGACTAACCTTAACAAGCCCATCGTCGCGTATAAAGCGTCTTATCTCTCCAATTATCAAGGGCACTGCATATGTCGAAAAAGCAGTTCCTCGCTCCTTGTCAAAGCTACGAATGGCCTTTAGCATACCAATGGCGCCAATTTGTACCAAATCTTCGTATTCAACACCGCGGTCTTTAAATCTAAGAGCAATAGAGCGAACAAGGCCCATGTTGGCTTCCATTAAATCGCTAGTAGCCTTCTCGTCACCATCGATAGATTTCTCGAGCAATTCTTGGTTTTTAGTAAAATTCATATTATTTGAGTTGTTTAGACATAAGAATTTTAACACCTTCGCCACTTTTGGAACGGACAATAAGCTTGTCCATAAAGGTTTGCATAACAGCAAAGCCCATTCCACTACGTTCTCCTGAGGTGTCTGTGGTAAATAGAGGAGTCATAGCTTGAGCTACATTTTCAATACCACATCCTTTGTCTTTTATCTCTATAATCACCGTCCTGTTGGAATAATATTTGACTCCTATGTAAATCATTCCTTGATTAAATTTGTAGCCGTGGACAATCGAATTTGTTACGGCTTCAGATACGGCACATTTTATGTCTGAAAGCTCTTCTAGTGTGGGGTTTAATTGTGCAACAAACGAAGCGATAACGCTTCTTGCAACCCCTTCGTTTACTGACAAAGAGGGAAGATATAATTTCATATGGTTTTTAACATGCTTCATTGTTACCATCTCCTTCAATTTCAATGATTCTTTCGATACCTGCAAGCTCTAAAATTTTTCTGATTCGTCTTGATGGCTTATATAAAATAATCTTTGCTCCAATTTCGCAAGCAAGTGTATATCTTCCCAAAATAAGCCCTAGTCCTGAAGAGTCCATAAATTCAACGCAATTAAGCTCTAAGATGATTATAAGAGGCTTTTTTGAGATGATTTGATTATCAATAGATTCACGTATTCGCTTTGCAGAATGATGATCAATATCTCCTTTTATGGTTATTCTAAGTATGTTTTCGCTAAAATCGAATTCAACAATTGTATTAGTCAAACTTTTCACCTTCCTTTTTTAGTATTTTAATATTATTTGGGTCAAATATATGTCGAAAAATATCATTGAAAAAGCTTTTTTACAGTACAAAATTCGATAACTATTGACATTCAAAATTCGTTATGATAATATAAAAATATAATTATCGCACGCGAGGACTCAAATGAAGGATTTTTTGCAAATAACGAGAACAGAGATAAATGTAGGGTTGAAAAGAGAGTATAGATTTTTTCAAATTAGCGATGCACATATTGCTTATATAGATGAAAAAAGCTCTGAAATAGATGTTGCTGATAATTCTAGATCTCATAATCAGTGGGATACTCTTAAACTTGATTTTGCAAGGCAGTTTGGAGAGCATTTTGATGAAAAATATAAAAAAGAGGCACATGTTTTATTAGAGACATTAATGGCACATGCCTTGAGCCTTGATGTAGATGTGGTTATTTTTTCGGGCGATATTATGGATAGGGTTACCGAGAGCAATATTAGGTATTTAAAGGACAAATTAAGCAAGTTTCCTAAGAAGGTAATATATTGCCCTGGAAATCATGCATATAACGATGAATTTGGCAAAAAGCGTAATATGTACGAAAGATTTAGTGGCTTGATTGACAATCCTGAGTTTGATTGTTTTGAATGTGATGAAATAAACATTGTAACTATTGATAATGGAACCAAGAAAATCACTGAGAAACAGCTTGAAAAATTAAAGCGAGAGCTGTCAAAAAGTAAAAAAATTCTCCTAGTATTACATGCTCCTATAAAGCTTGGAGCTTTTGGAAAAATAATGGGAGAAAAATTGGGCGATTATTTCCTTTTGAGTGAGGCTGATGGTGACAATGCCAAGGAGCTAATTAAGATTATAAAAGAAAACGATGATCATTTTATAGCTGTTTTGGCAGGACACATTCATGGGGAGATTGAATATCCAATAACAGAAAAGCTTATGCAATATACTACCTCTAGCGCGCTTATTGGCAAGGGTAGAGAAATAATAATAAAATGAGGTGAAAACATGTATCTTATTCCAGCACCAAAAAAGATGATTTTAGGAGAAAAGAAAAAGCTCAAAGGCTGTAGATTTGTATTTTCTGGCGATATAGACGAGAGAGTTAAAAGGCTTTGCGATAAGCTTCCTGTGGGTGAAACCGAGATTGCTATTGAAGTAAACGAAAAGAAGTCTGAAAAGTATGAAATTCTTTTTGGAGATACAATAAAAATCAATGCCGACTCCTCAAGAGCTGCATTTTATGCGGTTCAAACTATTAGACAAATAATAAAAAACGGATATTATGATGTTGAAAAAATCGAGGATGAGCCTGATTTTTCAGCTAGAGGATTTTATTACGATATCACAAGAGGTAGAGTGGCTACGCTTGATACCTTGAAAAAGCTTGTAGATATAATGGCTTATTATAAATTAAATATGCTTCAGCTTTATGTAGAGCATGTATTCCCATTTAAAGAGTATGATGGTATATATCAAAAAAATGGTTATATGACTCCAGAGGAAACAATGGAGCTTGATGAGTATTGTAAGGAAAATTTTGTGGAGCTAGTACCATCTCTTTCTTGCTTTGGACATTTGTATGAGCTGTTGCAAAATACATCATATAAGCGCCTTTGCGAATATGAAAACTTTGAACCAAGAGCAATATATTGGTGCGAAAGAATGGGACACCATACAATTGATGTATCAAACCCAGAAAGTATAGAGGTTATTAAAAGCCTTATAGACCAATATTCACCATGCTTTACAAGTGATAAGTTTAATATATGCTGTGATGAAACCTTTGACCTTGGAAACGGAAGAAACAAGGGTAAGGATAAGGGAAGGCTATATGTTGATTTCGTAAAGCAAATAATCAACCATGTAAAATCAACGGACAAAACAGTAATGATGTGGGGAGATGTTATTACACAGCACCCAGAGGTCATTTCTGAATTTGACGAGGACGTTATTTTCATGAGCTGGCGTTATGATGCAGACCCATCGCCCGATATGATAAATAAGTTCCGTGATGCAAAAAGACCTCAATATGTTTGCCCCGGAGTTAGTAACTGGACAAGTCTTATGGAAAAGCCATCTGTTTCTGTTCCAAACATTTCTAAAATGGCACGATATGGATACGAGGCAGGAGCAATTGGCTTGCTTAATACCTGTTGGGGAGATTACGGACAAATTTCTCCATTGTACGCTTGTATGTATGGCATGATTTTTGGAGCGGAGAAGTCTTGGAATGCGCTCAGGGAAGCAAGCAACTTTGATGAAGCTATTGATATGCATTTTTATGGCTATAATGGTGCATCAAGTATAGTAAAGGCAATCGATAAATCGCAAAGAATTTGTTATTGGTATAATCTACTCGTGGATTATTCAAACGAAAAGTTTGGAAATGATGCGATGAGAATTGGCTATGAGCCCTGTCCTGACGAATATAATGCCGCATTTAGCGAGCTGGAAGAGGTTATACCTACACTTATGGCTACAAGGTGGGAAAATGACGATGCAAGACGCATTCTTCTCCTTGTTGCAGAGGGTATGGAGTATATGATTGCTATGATTATGGCGAAAAGAACAGGCGAAAAAATGGGAGTTAATATTTCAGATATTGAAAATTGGCTCGCAAGATACAAGGAAGAATATTTAAAGGAAAGTAAGTTGAGTGAGCTTAAGGAATTTATAGTTGTATTTTATGAGCTTGCCCAAAAGCATTTAAAATAAGATATGGAATTAAGATATAAAAGCATGAAAGAAATGCTAATTAGCATTTTTGTTGGATTTTCAATTGGATTATCAGTAATAGTACCAGGAATTAGTGGTTCATCAATAGCGATCATAATGAAGGTCTATGATAAGCTAATGTATTCGTTTTCCAATATATTTAAGAAATTTAAGGCTTGCTTTATATTTTTATTGCCAATTTTAATTGGAATTGTGCTTGGATTTGGAGTAGGCTTGATTTTAGTGAAAATTCTTTTAGAGGCATTTCCATTTATTACAATTTGCTTTTTTGTAGGGTTAATGGTAGGAACATATCCAATTCTTTTTAAGGAAATAAAAGGAGAACGCTTTAACAACAACAGAATAATGATGTTTGTAGCAGGAGTTTTGGTCCCTATACTTATAACAGCTGTTTCATTACTTCTTTCATCTAATAATGACCTTACTAGTGTTGGATTTGGACATTATGTACTGTTTTTAGTAATCGGTGTCTTAATTTCATTAACACAGCTTATTCCTGGACTTAGTGCAACTGTATTGCTTATGATTTTTGGATATTATACGGCACTTATGAATGGCATAGGTAGAGAGCTTCTTTCAAATGTAAGATTGATATTTGTTTATATTATGCTCATGGTTGGCTTTGTAATTGGGACTCTTATGTTCTCAAAGATTATAAACAAGCTGTTAGATAACTTTAGAAAGAGTTTTTTCTTCGTGATTTGCGGATTATCAATAGGCTCAGTTGTTTCTGTATTTTTCGGAAACGATTGTATGGACATTTACAAGGGCTGGACTGGTGCCGATATGGTTTTTGATATTCCTATCGGAGTGCTTGCACTCGCCGTTGGCTTTGCGATTACCTTTGGTATTTACTGGATAAGCAAGTTCAAGGCAAGAGATGAAAAAAATATTTAAAAATTTTTTAAAAACTATTGCAATATAGAAAAGTATATGATATACTGTGTTCGTTCAAAAACAATCTAATCAAGAGTAGTGGAGGGACAGGCCCTATGAAGCTACGGCAACCTATCTATAGACAAGGTGCCAATTCCGTGAGATGAGAGCCAATTTAGCTTTTAAATCCACGGAGTTTCCGTGGATTTTTATTTAGGAGGAAATTATGAGAAAATTTTTTACTTCTGAGTCCGTTACAGAAGGACATCCAGACAAAATTTGTGACCAAATTTCTGATGCTATTCTAGACGAAATGCTAAAACAAGACCCAATGTCAAGGGTTGCTTGCGAAACCTGTTGTACAACCGGCTTTGTAATGGTTATGGGAGAGATAACAACAAAGGCAAGCGTTGATATTCAAGACATAGTAAGAAAAACAGTTGCAGAAATTGGATATAATAGAGCAAAGTATGGCTTTGACGCAGATACATGTGCAGTTATAAGCTCTATACATGAGCAGTCTGCCGACATTGCTCTTGGAGTTGATAATTCTGCCGAGTCTAAAAATGGTGTTAGCGAAGCAGAAAATGGAGCTGGAGACCAAGGTCTTATGTTTGGCTTTGCCTGCAATGAAACACCTGAGCTTATGCCGCTTCCTATTTCATTAGCGCACAAGCTTGCAATTAGACTTTCAAGAGTTAGAAAGGACGGAATCCTTTCATATTTGAGACCTGACGGTAAGACTCAAGTAACCGTTGAATACGAGGATGATAAGCCTATAAGGGTGGACGCTATAGTTGTTTCATCACAGCATTGTCCAGATGTAACTCTAGAAAACATAAGAAAAGATATTATTGAGCATGTTATTTTGCCAATCATTCCTGCTGATATGATTGATGACAATACAAAGATTTTTGTAAATCCTACAGGAAGATTTGTAATTGGTGGTCCTAATGGAGATGCAGGACTTACAGGTCGTAAAATTATCGTTGATACATATGGGGGATATTCTCGCCATGGTGGAGGGGCCTTTTCAGGAAAGGACCCAACTAAGGTTGATAGAAGCGCATCATATGCCGCAAGATATGTTGCAAAAAATATAGTTGCATCAGGTGTTGCAGACAAGTGTGAGGTACAAATTGCTTATGCAATAGGTGTTGCAAAGCCTGTTTCTGTGCTTGTTGATACATTTGGCACTGCAAAGGTTGATGAAGAAAAAATAGTAGAGTTTGTTAATAAAAATGTTGATTTAAGACCTACTGCAATTATAGAGAGATTTAAACTTCGTCGTCCTATTTATCGCCAGATCGCAGCGTACGGTCATGTTGGTAGAGAGGATTTAGACATTCCTTGGGAAAAAACAGATCTTGCTGACAAGATTAAAAAAGAATTACTTTAATAAAAAGATCGCAATTGAAAAATTGCGATCTTTTTTCTTGCATTGTTACCATAGATATGGTAAAATAATCTTATACTATGAAAGGAGAGCATAAAATGAGCGTACTGGATGAGCCTATTCATATATGTGGCAGAGTAGAAAGCGTACTTTATCAAAACGAAGATAATGGATACTCGGTTTGTGATATTGAAGACGAAAATGACAAGCTTTTTACGGCCACTGGAAATATGCCTTTTATAAGCGTTGGCGAAAAGGTTGAGCTTTTTGGAAAATGGACTCAGCATAAGCAGTACGGAACGCAGTTTTCAGTTGAACGCTGCGAAAAGATTCTCCCCACTAGTAAAAATGATATTTTACGATATCTTTCCTCTGGAGCAATAAAGGGAATAGGACCTAAAATTGCTCAGAAAATCGTAGAAAAATACGGAGAAGACTCCTTTGATGTTATTTCCAATCATCCAAATTGGCTTGCTGAAATTAAGGGAATATCCTTGACGAAGGCAAACGAAATGAGCAAGGATTTTAAAGAAAAAGCAGGTGTTCGTGAGATTGTTATGTATTGCAATGGTAGATTTTCACCGAATACTGCAATGAAAATTTATAAAACCCTTGGCTCTGGGGCTGTGGGACTTATAGAGTCCAACCCTTATATTTTATGCGAAAATGTTCCTGGAGTTCCATTTAAGCTGTCTGACGATATGGCGTTAGACCTAGGCCTAGGTACCGAAAACGAAAATCGAATAAAAAGTGCAATCAGGTATGTTTTAAGAGTTTTCGCCTCAAGAGATGGTCATACATATTCTACAAGAGAAGTGTTGCTAGATGCTACCTCAAAGCTTATTGAAGTGCACGAGGATAAAATAGATCCTTATATTGATCAGCTTGCATTTGAGGATAAGTTGAAAATTGTATGCTTTAGGTCGGAGCAACACATATATCTAACAGAAAATTATTTATCCGAGGAATATATTTCAAAAAAGCTATTGCTTTTAAAAAACACTGTTATTTCAGTTGATTATAGGAATACAAAATCTTTTATAGAGCAGATTGAAGCCAGAAATGGCATTCAATATGCTAAAATGCAAAAAAAGGCAATAGAGGCTACCTTGATGAATGGAGTTACCATTATTACCGGTGGTCCAGGTACAGGAAAAACAACTATTGTAAAGGCAGTAATTCAGATCTTTTCTCAGTTAGGGCTGAGGTGTGGTCTTTGTGCTCCAACTGGTAGGGCATCACAGCGTATGAGTGAAGCTACCTCACACGAAGCCACAACAGTTCATAAGCTACTTGATGCTACGAGTGGTGGCGAGTTTGAATTTGGTCCCGTGTTTGATCGAAACGAAAAAAACCTTTTGGATAAGGAAATTGTTATTGTAGATGAGAGCTCTATGATGGACGTGCACTTGACAGAGGCACTTTTAAGGGCTATGAAGCCTGGTTCTAGGCTTATTCTTATCGGAGACACACATCAGCTACCATCAGTTGGCGAGGGCAATGTTTTGGGCGATGTAATATCCTCTGAATGCTTTCCTGTTGTTGAGCTGGATGAGATTTTTAGGCAATCCGAAGAAAGTGGAATCGTTATGAATGCGTACGAAATTAATAATGGTCGCATTCCTGATCTTTCGAAAAAATATAATGACTTTTTCTTCATTTCGATAAATGACGAGGAAGCTATACCTGAATACATTGCGAATCTATGTACTACTCGACTTCCAAAATCTTATGGAGTTGACCCACTTTTGGATATTCAAGTTATAACTCCAACTAAAATGGGTACCAACGGAACGAGATTGTTAAATATAGCGCTTCAGGCTAAATTGAATCCTCAAAATGTGAAAAAAGCAGAAAAGGGTGCAGATATAACTCGTATTTTAAGAGAAGGCGATAAGATTATGCAAACTCGCAATAATTATGCTAATGAATGGACAAAGGGAATTGAAAAAGGAATTGGAATATATAATGGAGATGTTGGTATCATCAAAAGCATTAAAGCGGGAGAAGACAAAACTATAACTGTTGATTTCGATGGAAGAGTGACGGATTTTGGCTTTTCTCAGGCTGATGAGCTGGAGCATGCCTATGCAATTACAGTTCATAAGAGTCAAGGAAGTGAGTATCCAATAGTTATTATTCCAATGACAAAAAGCGCACCGATGCTTCTTACAAGAAATCTAATATATACTGCCATTACGCGTGCATCAAGGGTTGTTATTTTGCTTGGCAAAAAAGAGGTTTTTGAATATATGGTTCAAAATGACAAGCAAATAATCAGAAATACAGGCTTATGTCAGCTTTTGAGGTCTAATAGCGATGAGTATTAGTCAAATATTAGAAAAAATCTTTATGCCAAGAAAATGTATTCTTTGCGACGACCTGGTCGAGCATGAATCTAGCGTTCCTTTTTGCGAGGAATGTTCCTTAGAATGGCTTTCGAATCTTGATATGCTATGTGCAAAATGTGGCTTTGATTGTGATTATTGTACATGCTTGCCCGATAAGGTTAGAGAAATAAGCTCTTCTTTGGCAACATTCGGAGTTTTTTACACCCCAAATGTTCAAACTCCTGCTAATCGTGTGGTTTACAGATTAAAAAGAGATTATAATTTTGAGGTAATTAGATTTTGTGCAGAAATTATGCACAAAAAAATAATTAAGCTATGTGCAAAGCATTCTATAAATTATAAAGATTTTGTGGTAACATATCCAAATAGAAGACGAAAATCCGAAAGAAAATATGGATATGATCATGCCAAGCTTTTAGCCAAGGAGCTTGCTAAAAAGCTAGGGGTAGATGTAATTGAATGCTTTGAAAATGTAGGAAAAAAAGAGCAGAAGGCTCTTGATAAAACGGACCGACTTCATAACGCATCCGAATCGTATATTTTGATTGATAATATTGATATTAAGGGCAAAAGCATTTTTCTTGTTGATGATGTTATGACTAGTGGAGCAACACTTAATATATGTGCAAAAAAGCTTATTTTTGCTGGGGCGAAGAGAGTTATTCCTGTTGCTTTTGCCAAGGATACAAAACCAAATACAAGTAATTTTAATGAATAAAAAGGAGAATTAAAAATGTTAAAAGGAATACCGAGTATTATTTCACCAGAGCTTTTGAAGGTGCTTTGTGAGATGGGCCACAGCGATAGAATAGTTATTGCTGATGGAAATTTCCCTGCAGAATCAATGGGCAAGAATGCGAAGGTTATAAGATGCGATGGTCATGGTGTGCCGGAAATTTTAGATGCTATTTTACAGCTTTTCCCACTTGATACTTATGTGGAGAAGCCAGTGCTTCTTATGGAAGTGATGAAGGGAGATGACGCTAAGACCCCTATTTGGGATGAGTATAAAAAGATCATTGCAAAATACGATCAAAGAGGCGCAGATACAGTAGGAACAATTGAAAGATTTAAGTTTTACGATGAGGCAAAGCAAGCATATGCAATTATTGCTACAAGCGAAAAAGCTATATACGCTAATGTAATGCTTCAAAAGGGTGTAATTTAAAAAACTATTGACAAAATTGGTCAAAAACATTATAATTGTTGCGAGGGAGTAGCCAGCACGATTTTATCGTGTTTACATTGCCGTCATCACGATTTTAAAATCCGGTTTTGTAGTTAAATGGCAAGACTTGAACCTGTTTTGGGTGAAGTCTTGCTGTTTTTTTTGCTTAAAATGGGAACTCTAATGGAAATGTTAAAAGGTTGTCTTTAGTAATTTTTAGATTATTGATGACAATGAAATTTAAACACAAGGAGAAAAAATGGGAATTTTATTAGGAATTTTTACATTGCTTACTGGTGTTGGCGTTTTTATAGCCGGCATGAATATGATGGGCGATGGGCTTGAAAAGAGTGCTGGAGGAGGGCTAAAAAAACTTCTTGCAAAAATAAGCAATAATCGATTTGCAGGTGTCGGAATAGGTGCCACTGTAACAGGAATTATCCAAAGCTCATCTGCAACCAGCGTAATGGTAATTGGTCTTGTAAATGCGGGCGTTATGACCCTGTTCCAAGCTACATCTATAATTATGGGTGCCAATATAGGTACTACCGTAACTGGTCTTATAGTTGCGCTTTCTGGTTCTGATGGTGGAGGAACTAGCATAGGATTTTCTGAAATTGCAATGCTGTTAGCCTTTATAGGAATCATGATGACCTTTTTCAAAAATGAAAAGGTTAAAAAAATAGGCGGAATACTTGGTGGACTAGGACTTATCTTTGTTGGCCTTGATATAATGGGCGGAGCTCTTAAGGGAAATCCAGAGCTAAATTCATTCTTTACAACTCTTTTTGAAAAAATTAATTTTCCACTTTTGCTTATTATTTTGGGCGCATTGTTTACAGCACTTATTCAATCATCATCTGCTGCAACAGGTATTGTAATAACCATGGCAGGAGCTGGAGTTATTGATGTTAACCTTGCGTTGTATATAGTGCTTGGATCAAATATAGGAACATGTGTAACCGCACTTATTGCATGTATAGGAGCAAGTGCAAACTCTAAGAGGACAGCATTTATTCACTTCACATTTAACACAATAGGTACGATAATTTTCACATCATTCCTTTGGCCTTCGGATCCATGGTTTGCAAATTTGCTTGCAACACTTTTTGGAAAAGAGAATTATGAGCTTCAAATTGCTATGTTCCATGTTATATTTAATGTTGTTACAACCATTATTCTTGTTCCATTTATAAAACAGCTTGTTGACCTATCTATCGTTGTTATAAAGGATAAGAAATTTGATGAGGAAAATCGTCAGCTTAAATTCGTAGACGAAAGACTTCTTAAGACACCTGCTGTTGCGGTAATGCAGGTTAAAAAGGAAGTTGAATATATGGCTTCATTGGCAAAAGAAAATCTTGGAAGAGCATTTGAAGAAATGCAAAACAAGGATGGAAAAAACAAAACAGAGTTATATCAGGTTGAGTCAACTATTAACTTTACAAACAACGCGATGACAAAGTATCTTATTCAGCTTTCCCCACTCCTTAATTCAAGAGATGAGCAAGTGATAGGTTCATATTTCCATGTTCTTAATGACCTTGAAAGAATAGGTGACCATGCTGAAAACTTTTTCGAAATTGGTTCTCAAATGGGCGCAGAGGAGCTTTCATTTTCTGACATGGCGTTTGGAGAAATTATGGAAATGTATCGTAAGGTTGA
This sequence comes from Clostridia bacterium, assembly GCA_017625275.1. Lineage (GTDB taxonomy): Bacteria > Bacillota > Clostridia > Oscillospirales > CAG-272 > RGIG2000. The sequence continues at coordinate 1,563 of JAGALI010000187.1, read as the reverse complement.
TAGAATGTTTGAAATTGCTATTGAGGCATTTGATAATGTTTCTGCCGAACACCTAAAAGAGCTTACAGAACTTGAAAACGAGGTGGATGGACTTAAGAAAAAGCTTTCGTCTCAACACTTCACTCGTCTTGCCACAGGAGCTTGTAAGGTTGAGCAAAGCGCATATTTCTTCTCGACAGTTGCTGGGCTTGAAAGAGTTGCAGACCACCTTATAAATATTGGATATAGTATTCTTACTCCAACAGGAGATCAAAAATACTCAAAAATAAAAGCATAAATAAAACGCCTTGTGCAAATCAGCACAAGGCGTTTGTATTTTTGAAAATTATTTTTTATTAACAATAGCTTCTGTATCTCTTGCAATCATAAGCTCTTCGTTTGTTGGAAGAACGTATACCTTTACCTTTGATTTAGGTGTAGAAAGCTCGACTATATTTGGCTGTCTTAAGGTCTTTGCATTAAGTTCAAAGTCAATATCAATTCCGTAGAATTCCATGTCACGGCAAACTCTTTCGCGAAGCTCTGGATTGTTTTCTCCCATTCCAGCAGTGAAAACAATAGCATCAAGACCATTCATGATAGCAGAGTATGAGCCGATGTATTTCTTTACTTGGAAAGCAAGAATGTCAGCAGCAAGCTGGGCATGCTTTGTAACAATAGCCTTTTCCTCTTCTGTTTTTGGAGCGCCAGGAAGCTCATCGTTAAATTTTCCAAGAATAGCTGCTTCAATATCACGGCTATCAGAGGAGTAATCACTAACGCCGAGGAAACCACATTTTTTGTTCATGAAATCTGTTATTTCATCTACGCTAATGTTGTATTTCTTCATAATATAAGGAACTATAGCAGGGTCGATAGAGCCACATCTGGTTCCCATTTCAACACCATCAAGAGGTGTAAAGCCCATAGAGGTATCAACTACCTTTCCGTCTCTTACAGCAGAGATAGAAGAGCCGTTTCCAATATGACATGTTACGATTTTGGAATCCTTCTTGTTACCGAGAATCTTGATCATTTCGTTAGCAACAAAACGGTGAGATGTACCATGAGCACCATATCTTCTGATATGATCCTCTTCAACCATCTTTATTGGAAGTGCATATGTATAAGCCTTAGGCTCCATTGTTTGGTGGAATGCAGTGTCAAATACAGCAACCTGAGGAGTGTTAGGCATTGCTTTTATACAGCCTTTAATTCCCATGATGTGTGCAGGGTTATGAAGTGGAGCAAATTCACTACATTTTTCGATTATATCTAGAACCTCATCAGTTACCAAAGAGCTTTCGGAAATGTATGGACCACCATGAACAATTCTGTGTCCAACAGCTTCTATTTCATCCATGCTTGAAATGCAACCATTTTCTTTATCAGTAAGCATTTCAACAACGATTTCAGTAGCGATAGAGTGATCAGGCATAGGAATTTCCTTTTTAACCTTTGAGCCATCAGCCTTTTTATGCTCGATTAAGCTACCAGCCATTCCAATTCTTTCGCAGATACCCTTTCCAAGAACATCTCCGCTAGCTGTATCCATCAATTGATACTTAAGAGAAGAGCTTCCGG
>JAGALI010000024.1 GCA_017625275.1 Clostridia bacterium | reverse complement strand
GGGGAAATGTCAGTGAAGAACAAAGATCCGAAGGGCCGTTGGACGAAAAGATAGAAATTCACCCTAATATTCGTATCCAGAAGAATATCATTGGACATTGAAAATTCTGCCAAGGGTTTTTCTGCCTACAGGCACGCTAATTGGCATACCTGTGTCTGTAACAGGCATGTCTCTTTTAAGTCCGTCGGTTGATGCCATAGCAATACAACGGGCTGTATTATCTCCTATATGCTGTGCAACCTCAATGGTGAGCCTTTTGTCACCATTAAGAATTGTAAGCGCGTTATTTATAGCAGGTAGCTTGCCTTGCTCAAAGCGAACATCGACAACCGGTCCCATAACCTGTGCAACGCTACCTGTTGCTTTATTTGACATATTTTTCTCCTTCCCCAGGGGTAAATCTCTTTTAATTCGCGTCGCTTCCTGCAACGATTTCTGTAAGCTCTTGGGTGATGGCGCCCTGTCTTGCCCTATTATATTCAAGCCCAAGCTCGTCTATCATCTGCTGTGCGTTCTTTCCTGCTGAATCCATCGCATTTCTGCGTGAGGCAATTTCACAGGCAAAGCTTTCTCGCACGGCGCTCATAATAAGCGCTGAGATATACTCTGCTATTGCAGTATTCAGAATAGACTGCTCATCTGGCTCAAATATTGCGCTATGTGTCGCTAAATCGCCGTCCCTTTCAAGGGGCAAAATCCACCACACCTGCGCCTCCTGAGTAAGCATTGACACATATTTTGTGCCTACTATTCCAAGTCTATCGTATTTTCCGTCCTTAAAGTCCTCACAAAGCGCCCTTGCAAGCTCAAGCGCCTCTGCGCTAGAAAAGCGCTCTGCACTATTTGCTTCCTTGCCTGCACGGTCACACGCGCGCTTTCCTATCGGGATAAGCTCTGCATCCTGATATGGGCGCAGTGCCCTAAAGATGTTCGCGTTATAGCCACCTGCAAGCCCTCTATCTCCTGCAATCACGATAAGCCTTGTGCGTGCCCCCTCGCGCCTTTGCATAAATGGGCTTTTTTGACACTCTGGGCAGGCAACAAGCGCTCTTATCGCCTCTCTAAACGCGCTCTCATACTGGCGCGCCCTGTTCATTGCATCAGTTGCTCGTCTTATCTTTGACGATGCCACAAGACCCATTGCCTTTGTAAGGTGCAGTGTCGAATCAACGCTTTTTATGCGATTGCGAAGCTTCTTTATATCTGCTCCCATTATTTCATCTCCTCGAGAGCTCTTTTAAGCTCCTCGATATCGCTATTTTCAAAATATCCACTCTCAAAGCGAGAAAGAAGCTCAACATAATCACGCTCCAGCCTCTCAAAAAGCTCGCTTTCATATTCGCTAACCTTATTTACAGGCACGCTATTCAAGTAGCCATTGATAACTGCATATACAATAGCAACCTGACAGCCAACGCGAACAGGTGCATTTCTCTTTTGCTTTAGCACCTCAACAATTCTTTCACCGAGCGCCAAGCGCGCCTTAGTGTCAGCATCAAGGTCACTACCGAATTGTGCGAAGGATTGTAGCTCTCTATATTGAGAATAAAGAAGCTTTAGCTCTCCTGCTACGCGCTTCATTGCCTTTAGCTGAGCTGAGCCACCTACACGGCTAACCGAGATACCAGGGTTAATCGCTGGCATGATTCCTGCATGGAAAAGCTCAGTTTCAAGGAAGATTTGTCCATCTGTTATAGAAATTACATTGGTTGGGATATATGCCGATACATCTCCTGCCTGTGTTTCGATAATTGGCAGGGCTGTTATTGAGCCTCCACCATACTCAGGTGCTACACACGCAGCACGCTCAAGCAAGCGAGAGTGTAGATAGAATACATCTCCAGGATACGCCTCTCTTCCAGGTGGGCGACGAATAAGCAAGGACAGTGCACGATATGCAACCGCGTGCTTTGAAAGGTCGTCATAAATAATTAAAACATCCTTTCCCTGCTCTCTAAAGTATTCTGCCATTGCACAGCCAGAATAAGGAGCAACATATTGAAGTGGTGCAGACTCAGAGGCTGAGGCTGACACAACTATTGTATACTCCATTGCGCCATTTCTTGTAAGCTCATTTACAAGCTGAACAACAGAGGTGCTTTTTTGTCCTATTGCAACATAAATACAGATAACGCCTGTATTTCTTTGGTTTATAATTGTATCAATAGCAATCTCAGTCTTACCTGTTTGACGGTCACCGATAATAAGCTCACGCTGACCTCTACCGATAGGTATCATACTATCAATTGCCTTAATTCCCGTTTGAAGTGGAACGCTAACGCTCTTTCTTTCGATAATTCCAGGCGCCTCGTTTTCGATTGGGCGTGTCTCTGTTGTTACAACAGGACCCTTTCCGTCAATTGGCTTGCCTAGTGCGTTTACTACTCTGCCAAGAAGTGCCTCACCAACAGGGACGGACAAAACCTTGCCTGTTCTCTTTACTGTTGTGCCCTCTCGAACATCGTTTTCGTTTGAAAGAAGTGCAACGGATACTGTTTCATCCTCTAGGTTTTGTGCAAGTCCAAGGCTTCCGTCCTCAAATTCAAGAAGCTCCGATGCCATACATTCACGAATACCGTAAACCCTTGCAATTCCATCACCTACAAGAATAACTGTTCCTGTTTCGCGCATTTCAATACGAGATTTATAGCTTTCAATTTGTGCTTTTATAATATTGCTGATTTCCTCAGGTCTATTACTCATTTGCTAATCACATCCTTCATCTCGTTTAGACGGTGGCGAACACTACCATCTATTATCTTGCCGTCAATTTCAATAGAAAGCCCACCAAGAATTGAGGTGTCTATAACACACTCAAGCTCGACTGTGCGACCAGTCATTTTTTCAAGCTTTTTCTTTAGTGCCTTCCTCTCGGCAACTGTGAGCTCTATCACGCTTCTCACCCTTGCGACAGATATTTTCATATCCTCCTCAAGAAGCTTATTATATGCCTCTGCACACTCTGCAAGCTGACGAATCCTACCACGCTCACAAAGAAGCTTTAAAAACGACACAACATGCTCTGGCATTGATGCGCCAAATGCACGCTCTATCGCCTCAACCCTCTCGTCCTTTGGGATACTGGGCGACGCCAAAAGCTCAACATACTCAGGGTTAGCATTAAATTGCGCTAATATTTCATCAAGCGCCTGCGCATACCCCTTTTGCTCATTATTTTCCTTAGCAAGCATAAATAATGCTGTGCCGTATTCCTTACTCATTTCCGTCATCGTCTATGTCCTCAATGAAGGAATCAATCAAGGCACGGTGGTCCTTTTCATTAATCTCACGCTCAAGCATTTTTTCTGTAAGAGCTGTGGACACCGTTACTATCTCGCGCTTAATATCGTCCTGCGCGCGCTTTAGCTCAAGGCTTGCATCTGCCTCTGCCTGACGGACAATCTCATCTGCCCTTGTCATAGCGCCAGAAACGATTTTATCTCCTTGTCTTTCTGCCTTTTCCTTGGCATTTTTAATGATTTTCTCTGCCTCGCCATCGGCTGCTTTAAGCTTAGCATCCCACTCCTGCCTCGATAGCTCTGCGCTATCCTTAGCGTCCCTTGCGTCAGCATACTGCTTATCAATCTCAGCCTGTCTTTGTGCGAGTATTTTCTTAACTGGCTTATAAAGGAATTTCTTTAAAAGCACAAAAAGAATTACAAGGTTGCAAAGAGAAATCAATATTTGCCAAAGGTTGACAGATATGACATCTAATGTTTGTATCATTTTCTATACCCGTTTAGCCAATAACGCCCATCAAAACATTAACAAGCATATTTGGTGCTACGAAGATAAGCAAAATTGCAATTACAAGCGCGTATAGACCTGTTGTTTCTGCGATTGCACAGCCCATGAGCATTGTTGAGGTTACAGCACCCTTGCTCTCTGGCTGACGGCCAATTGCCTCACACGCCTTTGCTACTGCGTTACCTTCTCCGATACCAGGACCGATACCCGCTATCATTGCCATACCTGCGCCAAGTGCGCAACAGCCTAAAATAATACCAATTGCTAGCTCTAACATATTAATTTACCTCCAAATTTTGTTGGGAATTTTTCTTTTGTTGCTTTCTTTTTTCTTTTATTTTTTTGCGCTCCTCATATTTTTCAGCAGGGAACGCGCCCGACACATACATCATTGTGAGCATAGCGAAGATATACGCCTGCAAACAACCACTGAATATATCGAAATAAACTGAGAGAATTGCTGGCAAGCCAATTTGCAAAAATGGAATCTCGCCAAGCACACCTGGTAGCCAGCCAAGCACCAGCCTTGACAGTCCCTGAAGGGCATGCGCTATCAAAACTGCGATAACTGAGCCGGATAAGACATTTCCGTAATGACGGAATGCCATTGAAATTGGTGTTGCCACCTCACTTATTACATTAAGTGGGGTAAGTGCAATCGGCTCCGCAAAGCTCTTTAAATAATTTACAGGGCCACATTTAAATTTATAGTAGGTTATTAGTGCAAATACTAAAATTGCCCAGCCTGCTACAATATTGATATCCGAGGTCGGTGGGTAAAGACCGAACAGGGATAATAGGCTTGAAAACGCCGAGAGGGCGATTATTGATGCGATAAATGGTGCAAACGACGCAAAGCTTTCGCCCATATTTCCGTTTACAAGTCCATCTACCTTTTCGACAATCCACTCTGCAATATGCTGTCTTTTAGACGGCGACCTTACGCTAAGTCCATGTGTAAAATACAGACACAGCGCGAAAATCGAAATCATTACAAGCCACGAATTTATTTGAGACTCTGTAATAATCAGATTTTGAATAGGCATCGGGATTTCAAAATAAATCCTTGCGCCTGTAATGGTTATTCCATCGCTTGCCGGTGTGGTTAGCACCTTTAAGACTATAGCACAAAGCACAGGGGCTATCATAAGAGCAATTAAAAGTATATCCACCGTCTTGAAAAGACGGCCTCTTTTATTCATTTTATCACCTCTGCTTTTAGTGATTTTTAATTATTTATTTTTATTGAAAATCATTCTGAACATCATCGAAATTCTTGGGAAGAAAACAGGAATTATAGATGCCCAAATATTAAAGCATGGCACAGTCACGCCAATCACCACAACAACAAGCATCATAAGCATTCGAAGCGACTGCGATGCCTTCATTTTGGTTTTTGCATCCTTCTCGTCCATGTCAATTGCGCTTTGTACTGTAAGTGCCATAAGGAAAAAGTTAAGCACAGATGCGCTACCTGTTAAAATATTACCAAGCAAAACCGTATAGTCCCACTTGCCGATTATTAGAAATACAGCCTGCATAATAGCACTTAAAATAAGCACCCATGCGCCGACATATAGAGTTTCCTTTTTTATCATTGGTTCTATTTTTTTCATCTTTTGTTCCTTTTATGCTTTTTATTAATAGTAAGTATACCACTATTTTCTAAAAAAATCAATATTTTCATATAAATTTATAATAATATAAAAGTCACGCGCTTGCGTGACTTTTTAATAGTTATGTCCTGCGAGAACTTTATATCCCTTATAATTTGCCTCTATGCGTGCAAGAGACCCTTCAAGCCCCTCTATGCTTCCATATTTAAAGTCGGTTCTGCCAAAGCCATTTTCAAAGCGTGTATCGCCTGTGAAAATCACACCCTCACCTCTGCAAAGCAGACAAATTCCACCAGGGGTATGTCCAGGGGTGTGTATGATTTCAAGACTTAGGGTGCCGATTTCAAGCATCTCTCCCTCGCTAACCTCAAGATGTGGCAAATTATAATTGATTGCCCTGCCACATATCCAAAGCGACAGATTTGCCTCGTAGTCGGAAAGCACCCTGTGCTCCTCTCTGTGGTAGACAAGTGTAGCCTCGGGAAATTCATCAATATAATCCCTAACATAGCAAATATGGTCATAGTGCCCATGAGTGAGAACGATATATTTTACAGTCAAGCCGTTTCCTTTTACATAATCCGAAAGATACCTACATTCCACGCCAGCGTCGATTATCATAGCCTCGCCATCATCGCTGACTATATAGGTGTTGGAGCTAAGGCATCCAAAATCAAAGCATTTTATCATACTTTTCTCCTTTGTGCTTTTGCTTTATTGTAGCATATTATATCCTTATTGTCAATGAATGAGATAGGCAAAAAAAGGAAGGCCTATGCCTTCCCTTTAAATTTTATTGTGCTGATTGAAATGAGAGCCTGCGACGGAACATAGAATATCCATGCAAGGTTAAAGCCTGGGTGTATTATAGAATAAAGCAGGCTTCCCTCCTCTACTGCTATATACAGCTCTGCCATTGTGCTAAGTCCTATAACTGCGTCACACATGGCGAAGCACGCAAGTCCTATCGCAAGCACAAGCATTCTCTTGCCCTCTAAAAAGGCAAAGACAAGGCTGGTCAAAAGATTTGCATAATAGAAAAGCGAGATAAGACTTAAAAAATCAGTTTTTTCCTTTAAAATTATAATGGTTGCAAGAAGTGCAATGGCTATTACGCTTCCTCTGACAATTAGATGCACGCGCCTTATTGTATGGCTTTTTTCCTCGTTATATATTCTTAGGAAATAGAATATTTGTGCTATTGAAAAGAAAACCATTCCTGCCACTCTATAGGTAGGAGTGATAACAACCAAAAACAAATCTGCCATTACGGTTGCAAAAAGCGCGATTTGCGTATATAGGTAGTCCCTTTCTCTTGAAAATGCAACAAAAGCGAACACGCATGCAAAAACAACCACCAAAAATGAAACGACTGTGTTTAGCGTGCCAGAGGTGAGCTGTACAAGGATTCCAAGCAAAAGCTCCGTCGCTGAAAACAGCGCGACTAGACTAATGAACGACCTTTTGTGATTTTTTAAATTTAACATAATCTCTAATTTTATCTGTAAGAATTACAATTCCCTTTGCGCCGTAAAATACGATTGCTGATACTACGCAGAAGCCAAGAATATACAAGAGCGCAAATACTACATATGGTACATTTGGATAAATTGCGCTGAGCACTGGAAGCGTGCAGTCGAAGTATGGGCTGATATAGAACATATTAAAGTCATCTGTTACTCCGTTTGCCTGGAAAATCGCATACACGCTAAGATTGAGCAGGATAGCGATTGACACCATAACTGCAAACACAGGAACGGCGCACGAAAAGCGCTTAAAGGTAAGGCTTCTTCTTGCCCTTACAAGGAAGAAAATGCCGAGCACAACCTGTATGCCGTGATGTATCATTGTCTGGAAGTTTATGAGTGTAGCGCCTATAAAAACATCGTTTGGATAGCAGAAAACTGCAAGTCCACCAAAAAGCGAGAAGGTTGCAATGTATGAAATCATACAGTCCCTTACTCTACAGTCCTTGAGCCATGCGATAAATGGCAAAATATAAAGTGGGGTTGAGCATAGCTGATATGGGAACGCATACCACGCGTAATCCCACGCAAGCACGCCGTCCTCATCCGAGATTGCAAAGGTTATCTGCTTATAAACCTCAAGGGTAGCCATGACAATCCACATTATCATTACTATTCTTCTGACGGTCTTGTCGTCGGCATCCTTGAATTTTATACACAAAAATGTTGTCAAGCCTATTACAATTGCAACAAACATCAAATGAAACCAGCCATAATTGGTCGGTCTTGTCATCGTTATGCTATCAAGAGCGTAGAAAAATTTTTCAAATAAATTCATAAAATCCTCTTTCGTAATATAAAAGCTACTAATAGTATAGCATGGGCGAGGATTAAAATCAACAGTTACTTAAATTTTACTTAAATTTTTGTGAAATTCAAATAAAAAAGACAGGTCAGACCATTAAAATAGTGCGACCTGTGGTTGCTTTTATATTTCCTTTAGCTTTTTTATGATGCTTGGGTCTGTGCCCTCTGGTGCATACTCGACAGCTGTTGCCTCCTTGCCTGTGAAGAACTTATACATTGTAAGGCCTGCAAGGTATCTGCCGTAGTCAAGGGATAGATGGAAGCCATCGCGATTTATCGACACTCCCCCCTTCGACACATCAAATTCGTCAAGCGCCCTTGCCTTTTGTATTGCTGTTGCATTATCAATTATAGGAAGGCTGTATTTTTTCGCAATGCTATCGCTTGCGTCCATAATGCACTCATACATATATTGTGTATCGTTTTTGTAGTTAACAAAGCCCTCATGGCTTGACGCTGGGTCGTATGCCCAGGTTCTATGAAATACGTTTTTTGCGCTTGGACATTCCTTTTTTATGTAGTCAATTATAAAGCCTATATATGGCTCATAGGTGCTCTCAATTCCAGAAAGCTGGCTAACCTGCTGAATTGTCACATAGTCCCATTTTTTCTTCTTTAGCGCGTCGTTTATTGATACCATTTTGAGCTTTCTGCCGTTTTTCTGGTACTCATAATAAGCGTTTGCTTCCTTTATATTATTCATATGTGCTTCAAGGGAACAGCCACCTATATAAAGGTTGCGAACAAAGATTTCATCATTTGAGATTTGGTGAAGATATCTTGTTGCATCCTGCGAAAAGCTATTTCCTATACATAAAACATTCATTTTGATTCTCCTAGGTATGCTTAATAAATATATTTTATCACTACGCCTCGCCTTTTTCAAGCATTTAGGGCAAATATTGTATATTAAATTTTGCTTTTGTAAATACTTTTAAGGACAGCTTTTATAAAGAGGTGCATTTATGATTAAATTACATGGTAAGGGCGTTTGTAGCGCTATTGCGATAGGACAGGCTAAAATCGTTGGAAGCAAGATGCCTATTGCTCAAAAAAGGCAAATTACAGACACTCAGGGCGAGATTTTAAGATTTAATGAGGCTAAAAAAAGGGCTGGCGCTCAGCTTTCCGAAATTTATAAAAGGGCGCTTCGAGAGGTCGGGGAGACGAGCGCGCAAATCTTTGAAATTCATCAAATGATGCTTGAGGATGAGGACTATAACGAGAGCGTTTTAAGCATTATAAATGAGGGCATCAATGCCGAATACGCTGTATTCAAGACCTGCGAGAGCTTTAGTGAGCTTCTATCGTCTATGGATGACAGCTATATGAGGGCGCGTGCGCTTGATATTAAGGACATTTCAAATCGTCTTATTTCTTGCCTTAAAAACGAGGATTCGGGCGAGGGAGTGGCTGAAAAATGCATAATTTGCGCTTACGATTTATCTCCTAGCGAAACTGTGCTTCTCGACAAGGATAAGGTGCTTGCGTTTGTGCTGTCACAGGGCTCAGCAAGCTCTCACACTGCGATTTTAGCGCGTAATATGGGGATTGCAGCAGTTGTTGGCGTGGGCGATGAGCTTCTTGCGAGGATAAGCGAGGGGGATATGCTTTGTGTTGACGGCTACACAGGAGATATTATTATAAGCCCTGACGAAAGCACTCTTGATGAAATGAAAAGGCGTAAGGCACAGGACGAGAGGAAAAAGGAGCTTTTAAAAAGCCTTTCCGGAAAGGAAACCATCACACTTGATGGGACTAAAATAAATCTTTATGCGAACATTGGTGCTGTTTCGCATGTGGGCGAGGCGATTTTCAATGATGCCGAGGGAATTGGACTTTTCAGAAGCGAATTTTTATATTTAGAGGGTAACGATTATCCTAGCGAAAGAGCGCAGTTTTTGGCATACAAAAAGGTGCTTGAGAGCATGAATGGAAAAAGAGTTATTATCAGAACCCTTGATATTGGGGCTGATAAGCAGGCGCCATATTTTTGCCTGCCAAAGGAGGAAAATCCTGCCCTTGGACTTCGCGCTATCAGGATTTGCCTTACAAGACCTGAGGTTTTTAAGACTCAGCTTCGCGCGCTTTATAGGGCTTCAGCTTTTGGAAGGCTTGGAATTATGTTTCCTATGATTGTCAGCGTGGATGAGGTCTTAAAAATCAAGGACCTTTGCGCCGAGGTCATGACAGAGCTTGAGAGTGAGGGGATTGAGTTTTCGCGCGAGGTGGAGCTTGGCATTATGATTGAAACGCCTGCTTCTGCAATTATCAGCGATTTGCTGGCTCCTTGTGTGGACTTTTTCAGCGTTGGAACAAACGACCTGACGCAATATACCCTTGCTTGCGACAGGCAAAGCACCACCCTTGACGAGTTTTGCGACACGCATCATGAGGCGATTTTGCGTCTTATTGCGCTTTCGGCAGAAAACGCACACAAGCATGGGGCATGGATTGGTATTTGTGGAGAGCTTGCCTCTGACCTTTCCCTGACCGAGACATTTTTGAGAATGGGAATAGATGAGCTTTCCGTATCTCCAGCCTATATTTTAAGCGTGCGCGATGCCGTAAGAAAAATAGATTTAACAAAATAAAATCTCATTTGTTTTACAATATGTTTTCATATGTTCATATATAGAATAATTAAAAAAGCCGTTTATCAAACGGCTTTTTCTTTTCTGTGTTATTTATATATTACTTTTCATTCATGTGTTTTAGAGGCTTGCAATTTGTTAAATGGTTTCCATTCTAATGGTATTAGTATTTCCACTAGCTCCTGTTTGTGAGCCACCTGTGATTACTACATTATCACCCTTGCTAAGGCCTAAATGCTCCTTGGCAAAGTTCTTTGCTGTATAGAAAAGAACCTCAATCTGTGGGTAAACCTCACACATTACTGGCTTAACACCCCAAGAGAGCGCAAGCTGATGCCATGTCTTTTCATTTACGGTAAGACCAATAATATCAACTGGTGAGCGGAAGCGCGACACCATTCGCGCTGTCATTCCAGACATTGAGCACACAACAATCGCCTTTGCACCAATGTCTATTGCCATTCCACAAACAGAGTGAGATATTGCGTCCATTGCGTTTTTAATTTTAAACTCGGTTGTATAGAAGATTTTCTTATAATCAACGCTCTTTTCTGCCTGCTCCGCAATCTTCGCCATTGTTTGAACGGTGAGCACCGGATATTTTCCTGCTGCGGTTTCTCCAGATAGCATTATCGCGCTTGTGCCATCAAATACTGCGTTTGCTACATCGGAAATCTCTGCCCTTGTTGGGCGAGGGTTAGTCGTCATCGACTCAAGCATTTCGGTAGCTGTAATAACTCTTTTACCAAGCATACGACACTTTGTGATTATCTTCTTTTGAATAGCCGGCACCTCCTCAAATGGAATCTCAACGCCCATGTCGCCACGGCCAATCATGATTCCGTCGCACTCGGCACAAATTTGCTCAATATTATCAACTCCTGATTGATTTTCAATCTTCGCAATAATTCCAATGTTTGTAGCGCCATTTTCCTTTAGAAAGGCTTTTATATCTATTACATCCTGAACTCTTGAGACGAAGGAGCACGCAACATAGTCAAGGTCGTTTTCGATACCGAAAAGAAGGTCGCGCTTATCCTGCTCGCTAAGGTAAATTTGATTCATAACCTTGCCAGGGAATGCCATGCTCTTACGATTAGAGATTTCGCCTCCTGAGATTACGCGACAGATGATGTCTGTGTCCTCTATTTTCTCAACCTCGAAGCGAAGAAGTCCGTTGTTTACAAGGATTGTATCACCAGCACCAAGCTCATCAGCTAAGCTTTTATAGCTTACTGATACAATTTTATTAGTTCCTATAATATCTCTTGTTGTGAATGTGAAGGTGTCACCATCAAAAATTAGCTCCTTGCCATTTTCAAAGGTTCCTATACGATATTCAGGACCCTTTGTATCAAGCATAATTGCAAGAGGTGTGCCAAGCTCCGCACGAACCCTTTTGAGTCTATCTACATT
>JAGALI010000186.1 GCA_017625275.1 Clostridia bacterium | reverse complement strand
TGTGACTATTGCCTCTGTTTGATTTTCAAGCTCATATAGCCTTGAATATATAAGGAAGGGATAATAGCCCTTTAGAGGTCGCATTGTATAGAAGTCAAACAAGCCATTAAAGGTGCCGGGTCTTGCATCATAATACATAAGCATATCAATGTCAGGGTTGCCTTGACCACACGCCATGCATGCAGAGGTAAACGCTGCGCCCTTCATGCCAATAATTTGCTCTATGCTATAAATAAAATCATCATCCCAGCCACGCACATAGTTCCACTCATTTAGAATACTCTCTGCGTTGCCATAGCCTATTCGTCTTGCTATTTCTTTTACACTGCTTCCCTTTCTTGACATATTTTTAGGGTCTGTTCCATACCAGTGCCACGAGAGGAAGTCAAGTGGCGCACCCTGTGGTGCAATTCTTGCAAGGAAGCGCTTTAGCCAATCCTCATTCCATGCCAGCGCAGGGCCACCGATTTTAAGGTGTGGGAAGCGTGACTTTAAATGCTTTGAGGCGATTACATAAAGCTGTGCAAACTCGTCCTCTGTGCCACTCCAGCAACGCTTGTTTGTGCTATCCTCTGGGTCGAGGTCAGGCTCGTTCCAGATTTCCCAATATTCTATATCGTATTTAAAGCCTTTTGCCCAGCCCTCGGTATAGTGTGCGATTATATGCTCACAAATTCTTGCCCATTTATTAAAATCCTTTGGCTTGATTGTGCCGTATTTCTTTACCTCGTGCTCTATTTTTGAGCCAAGACGGTAAAAGGGCTTTGCACCATACTTAAATATTTGTGCGATGTAATTATCGGTGCAGGCAAAATCGTAGCTAGCCTCGTCGTTTTCATCTGCGTCAAAGCTAGGGAATATTGCGTGAACATCTATTGTATGCTCTCCACCATAGCCTGCATAAAACGAGGCGTCGTGAGTTCTTGCATAAGGAATTTTTGCGCTTTTGTATGCGTTTTGGTTTCCTCTTGTCTGGTCCTCTCCTGCAACCACAGGTCCGTTGTTTACGGCGTGCATTACCTTGATTTTGCCGACCTCCTTGTCAAAATTCAAGGTGATTTTATTCTCGACTGTAGCAGTGGGTCTGCACCATATATTTCTCGCAACATATTTAAGTGCATCTATGTGCTCCGCCGATAAGCTTCCGTCACGATACACTCCTATATCAAAGGTTACAACTCCACCAGCATCGTGTAGGTCGCACACATAGTCCGTTATATACTGCTTATCATAGCCAAGTCCAAAGGAGCCCCAGGTTGCGCCTATTCCACAATCCCCTGTGCCAAGTGGTGCTAAAACATGCGCCTGTGCGCCATCGGTAAAGCGAGATTTTGGGAAATGTCCAAGCTCATTAAACTCACCACAGACAAAATCCTCGCCCTCGAAATTTGGCTTAAATTCATTGCCAAGTCCACCATTTAAGGCTACTATTGCATCTGGGTTTCCAGCCTTGCAGGCATCATATAGCACCCTTAGCATTTCATCGGTGTACTTAAACGCATCCTTATAACAGCCGTCAACCCACCAGCCCTTTACTCTGTCTCCGTATCTTAAGGAGTATTCCTCAAGCACGCTAGCCCAGCGCTTAACAAAATCCATTGTGACGCCATCTGAGCGTGGCTCGATAAAGCCGAATTTTGCGCCAACATCCTCGTTTTTATATGGTCCGTCGCCTGTGAAATATAAAAACAGGTCTATTCCGTATTTCTCAAGCTCGTTTGAAAGCTCCATAATTAGGTCGCGCGTGCTACACGCCTCTCCTGGGAGAGTGCCTGCGATTTTATCAAAGGTAGCGTTTGGCGCTATCATATACTTTGTGCCCTGCATAACAGTTATCACATAATACTTTGTGCCGATTTCGTTTAGCTGAAACGCCAGTCTTTGAACGTTAAATTCATTTACAAGCTCATCCCAGCTTGTTTTCCTGCCGTAGCTGTTAGGAAGGCTTGGATTGTTTTGTATTGTATACAGAAAATGATTGAAAACACCCCAGCGATGCTCGTAAAACTTATCTATATAGCTCATAGGCTCTCCTATTCAATTACTATTGTATTAATGCTTCCTGACTCAAGAGCATAGCTCTTGCCCTCTATGGTAATTACTTTTTCGGTGGAGTATGGGTTATAGCACGCAACAGCCCTTGTGCCATCTGGGTTTTCAAATGCTACACAGCACGAGGACAGCTCTCCCTTAACCTCAAGACAGTATGCGCCTCTTTTTACAAAGTGTGAAAAATGCTTCATAAGGTAAAATTCAGGGGTATATGTCGCCTTGCCGTTTTCAACTGTAACAAGTGAGTTTTGTCTCCAGCCCCATGTACTGCTTTGACCCTTCATAAGCGCCAAATTCCAATACACATATGATGACGCGCCATGATAGAAATAATTTTGCATAAGCTCAAAGATATACATCATCTGTGCCCATGTGTTTTCTCCGTCTCCACACTCGCTCTCCGTCTGTATAATTTCAAGCTCTGGGAAGTCCTGCCTTGTCTGTGCAAGCGCGTATTTTCCTGCCCATTGATAGCCAACTGCCTTTATGTATTTTCTCGCTTCCTTATCCTGCATTGCTGTGCCAAGGTAGTCGCAATATCTTGTCCAAAGGTATCTGCCATCGGTTTCTGGCCCGTTTACTGTTCCAAAGATTATTTCTGTATCTGTACCCTCAAGCGCCTTGCCAAGATAGCCACCTACAAACTCCGTAAGCTCCTTGCCTGTCCAAACGCAGGACGGAAAAACCTGATTACTGCACGGCTCATTTTGTGGGGTTACAAAATTGATTTTTACACCTCTTTTCGCATACTCCTCGACATATTTTCTGAAATAGAGGGCGTATGCGCTTAGCTTTTCCTCGGTTTTATCAAAAACGCCAAAGCTATATGCGCGTTTTGTCTTTAGCCAAAGTGGTGGACACCAGGGGGATGCAAAGATTTGAAGCGCGTCCTGTCTTTTTATCGCCTCTTTTATAAGTGGAAGAAGCAATTTCTCGTCTCGTTCAACAGAGAAATGCTTCATCTCGTAGTCGCCATTTTCCTCGTTATAGGAATAGAAGCTTGTCGCAAAGTCACTAGCGCCCATAGGGGTGCGACAGAATGTAAAATCACAGCCCTGCGCGCCAAAAAGCTCATCAAGTATTGCGTCCTTATCCTTTTCGCAAAGAGCATTAAGTGCCTCTGCGCTAAGCTCACTAAAGCAACATCCAAAGCCTCTGATTTTTTGCTTTCTTGCGCCAAGAGAAATAGAGATTCCCTGCTCACCTGTTGCTTTGCCCTCTTGCCAAGGGCTATTTTTTGTGCTCTTAATAAACATATCTTACCTCTTAATCTTAAGAACTGCCTTTTTTGATTGATTTTGTAGATTTGCCCTGAAGGTTATTCCGTTTTCGTCAAGCCCTCTCTCGCTCATCTCACACATCTCATCGCCACTAACGACTGTGTAGGTGCGCTCCTCTACCTTATCAAAGAATGGATATACTGTTACATATTCTTGATTTGGATGCTTAGTGTAGATATAAACTTTGATTTCGTTATAATCCTTATCATTAAATTGAAGCGCAAGCATAGTCTTAGTGTCGCAAAGAATATGACATTCGCTATCTTGCCAAAATGCCCTTTCGCCCTTGTACTCGGCTATAAGCTCTGCAAGCTCCCTTTTTGTGCCCTCTGACACCTGTGTGAGGTCACAGCTAATACCGATAGGTCCACCTACTAGTGCGTTTTTGATAAACTCTATGCTCGCCTCCTCTACCCTTTGCCAGTTGGAGTGAGAGCTTAAAAGGATTCTCTCCTCCTTGCCACCCACAGGGTAGGTTGGGGTAAAGTCTTCAACGGAGCGCACGGTTGCCCAACGCTCCAGCCTGCTTGAGGGCATGCGCTTTATTGTATTTTTAAAGATTTCAAGCTGAGGGTATATTCCGTGATTGTCGCTCATCCAGAAGGAATCGAAGTATGGCACATTAGACAGCGACATTCTGCCACCACCACTCGCACAGCATTCAAGGTGCAAATCTGGATAATCACGCCTTATAAGCGAGAGGAAATATTTATAGCCCTCATAGTAATCGATAAAGGCGTGTCTTGTCTTGTCGAAGCGAAGTGGTGCGTTTAGGTCGAATTTTATAAATTCAACACCATATTTTTCTATGTTATTCTTTAAAATTCCATAGATAAAATCGCACGCCTCACGCTTTGAAAAATCAACATATGCGTGTGCGCCGTCGATTATGTAATACTCAGGGTGCGCCCTTAGATTTTCGCTTTCAAGGCTAGCCCTTTCAATCTCGAACCAAAGTCCGAATTTGAGTCCTGCCTCTCTTACCCTGTCGCTAAATTCCTTTAGTCTGCCCTTCATTGAGCTTTGCGTGCTCTCTTGCCAGTCACCAACAACATCCCACCATTTTTGCGTGATGCCAAACCAGCCTGCATCAACTGTAAAGTATTCACAGCCAAGCTCCACTGCGCCCTCTAGCTGACGCATAAGGTCATCAAATTCAATCAGGTCAAAATTGCTCATCCATGAATTATAGATAATGGGTAGGCGCGCCTCGCCTAAACTATTAAAATAGCGATGAAGCTTGTATGCGTCAAGGTCTGTTTTTGACTTGAACTCGTAATATATGATTTCTGGCAAGCAAAGCTCCTCGTTTGGTGCAAGGGTATAGCTGAAATTGTCGCCCTTTATTCCAAGCTCAACTAAAACCACCTTATCGTCAAGAAATTCACAATGACGGCTTACTCGATATTCAAACATTGACGAGCACATAAGATGATACGCAATACCCCTACTATTTTGCTGATTATAGACAGCCACAAAGGGATTGACATCTTGATTAGTTCTTATCTCGTCGCTTGAGCCAAATACTCCTGTGACAAGGGGCTGCCACTCTCCCTGACCCTCTCTTATGTGCTGATTTGTCTGTGTATATACCTCATATTCGCCACCATTTAGCGCAAATCTTGAAAGTGCACAGGTGATTTCAATGCTCCTTGAGGATATGTTTTTGATTTTATCGGCACGGCTAAAAATTCCGCCCTCTTGCCTTGTTGTTCTGCTTACAAGCTCGATTTCGCTGTTCCTATAGATATAGGTGTCGCCATTCCACGCGCCCTCTCCAAAGGCTCTTTCAAAATCGCCATATACATTAAATAAAAAATCTACTCTAACTGCTTTCATTTTGTCTCCATATCAAAAATGATTTTAAATTCTCTTTGTCCCCTTGGAAGCACATAGTCAATAAGATAAACCTTATGCGCTCCACCCATGTGTGATTTGACCGTTTTTTCGGTTATTTTTGGAATTATGTCCGAGATTAATCTAGTATCGTCTATTGTCAGCACTCCGCCAATCACCCTTGGCTCTATCATAGCGACAAGCCTTTCTGTGATTTCGCCTTCCCTTGTCAAATCAAAGGTGTCGCAAAGCGCGATTTTTTCCTCATCAAGAGTAAATTCACGCAAAACGCTCTTTATGTAATCTCTGCCAAACGCATTTGCAATATCCATGCGCGCTGTGCTTGTCTTTTCGTCGTAAATTACGCACACATCGTCGCGTCTTATATTGTCCTCACCCTCTCCGTCGATGATAGGAATGCTGTGAGAATATGCGCTTGGATGGAAGAAGGTATATCTTTTTTCGGTGTGATAGCCCTCCTCATATGGACCACTACCTATATCACAAATAATTTGCTTGTTATTTCTTGAAAGAATGAAGGTGCCAACATCTATGTGATTATGGCTTTCTCCGTTGTTTCCTCCCTTTGTGGCAAAGCCATATGCGCCTGTGCGCTT
>JAGALI010000185.1 GCA_017625275.1 Clostridia bacterium | reverse complement strand
AGATTAAATAGCTTTGAGAAACTAAAAAAGATGTATGCTTTAAAAACAGGAGAACTGATTAAATGTGCTATGCTGTTGGGCTATTATGCATATTGTGATTCTCCTGAAGATGAAGTGGTTAAGGATTTGAATGAATTTGCTTTAAACATCGGAATTGCTTTTCAAATTAAGGATGATATACTAGACAAAGTTTCAAATAGTGAAGAGCTAGGGAAACCAATCGGTTCTGATGAAAAGAACAATAAGGTTACATCCTTGTCATTTTTAAGCATACAAGAGGCTCAAAATCTTGTGGATGAATTAACAAAAAAAGCTATATCAATAATTAAAAAATATGATGTTAGCAGTTATGGATTTTATCCTTTGGAGGAGCTTGCCAAATACTTGGTCGAGAGAAAAAAGTGATGAGATTAGATATCTATCTATTTAACTATAAATATTCTTCCAGTCGGCAAAAAGCCAAAAGATTAGTGGAATCTGGTTGTGTTTCTGTTGATGGCAAGATCATAAAAAAGCCTTCGTTTGAGTTGTGCGAAAGTGAAGAGCATCTGATCGAAATAGTTGATAATTGTCCGTATGTTTCAAGAGGAGCGCTAAAGCTAATCTCAGCATTGGATAATTTTAATCTTGACATAAGAGAAAAAATATGCCTGGATATTGGCTCTTCAACCGGTGGATTTACTCAGGTGTTACTCGAAAGAGGAGCAAAAAAAGTATATGCAGTTGATTCGGGGACGGATCAGCTTAATCGCGTCTTAAAGGAAGACAGCAGAGTAATTTCAATTGAAGGCTACAATGCCAGAAATATTAGAATTGATGATATAGGTGAATGTGCGGACATAATTACGATTGATGTTTCGTTCATTTCTCAAACCTATATTTTGCCCGGTGCTGTGAGCTTGTTGAAGGAAAACGGGTTTATTGTTTCGTTAATAAAACCACAATTTGAAGTAGGCAGATCGCTTTTGGGTAAAGGCGGCTTAGTAAAGGACAAAGCTTCTAGATTACTTGCTGTTGAAAGAGTTGTAGAATGTGCTAACAATAATCATCTACAATGCTGTGGATTGCTTAAGTCGCCTATACATGGTGGTGATGGAAATATTGAATTTTTAGCCATATTTTCTAAAAATGTGGCTGTTAAAGAAATTAATATCAAAAATATTGTTTTTAATACATAAGGAGAGAAAAAGATGAAGCCTAAAAGACAGGAAAAAATCCTCGAAATAATTGCTACTGAAAACATAGAGACACAAGAGGATTTAATAAATGCGCTGAGAAGAGAAGGATTTAATGCCACCCAGGCAACAGCTTCCAGGGATATCAGACAACTAAAGCTGTTAAAGGTTCTTGAAAATGGTGTGTACAAGTATGTAGCGCCAAAAAGCGAACAGGATAGTTCAAACGCATATAATCATGCGTTATTTTCTGCTATTACTGATATTAAATATGCACTTAACAATGTTGTTATTAAAACAAATCCAGGACTGGCTCAAGCTGTTGCTGCAGGAATTGATTCTTTGCACGATTCCGATATTTTAGGATGTGTTGCTGGTGATGACTGTATTATTCTGGTTTCCAAATCCGAGGAAGCCAGTGTTAGAATTACTGACAAAATAAATAAAATTGCCGAAAGGTAACTATTAGGAGATAATATGCTTGATTTTTTGCATATAGAAAATGTTGCTGTAATCAAGAAGCTTGAAATTAATTTTGGCAAAGGCTTTAATGTTTTGACAGGTGAGACAGGTGCAGGAAAGTCAATTATCATTGATTCTATAAATATGTTACTTGGCTCTAAAGTGACTAAGGAAATTATTCGTTATGGAGAAGAGCGTGCATCTGTAACGGCATATTTTTCCGACTTAAATGACGAGGTATATAAGCTATGCGATGAGCTTGATATACAGT
>JAGALI010000184.1 GCA_017625275.1 Clostridia bacterium | reverse complement strand
TAGAGAGGCGTGGTCGAAATTCGATGATAGTCTCCCTAGACGGCACAATTGTTGCAGCTCTCAAGGCGAGGGTAGGAAGCATAAGCGTAGATTTATTTTGAAAATAAAAGGACACAAAATGAAAGTATATAATTTTAAGGAAGCGCCTATACAAATTCATGGTGCAAAATTAAATAAGCAAAATCGTCTTGTAAGAATGGACGAGGAGATTGCAAAAACAGTAAACGAATACACAGCCATTCGTATTTATGCAGGCGCAGGCGTTCGTGTTCGCTTCAAAACCAACTCTCAAAGCATAAAAATCAAAGCAACCGTCGAAAGCAATACAATAGACTGGGCGATTCCACTAACTGGCTCCTGTGGAATAGATGTTATGGTAGGCAGTGGCAAGAATCAATATCGCCTAGGCATCTTAAACCCAACTAATTATGGCGTAACTGAATTTGAAAAAACCTTTACAAAGGAAGCTAAAATGGAGACAGTATCGCTTCTTTTACCAAGAAACGAGCCTGTTTTGGACCTTGAAATTTCAATAAACGATGATGCAGTAATCGAAGCCCCAGATGCTTATACCTACGAAAAGCCAATTGTGTTCTATGGCTCATCAATTACAGAAGGAGGCGCTGCCTCGTCAGTTTCCAAATGCTATACCTCAATAGTCACCCGTTGGCTTGACACAGAATATTTAAATCTTGGCGTATCCGGAAATGCAAAGGGCGAGCAGACAATGGCAAATTATATAAAAAACCTCGATATGAGCATATTTGTAATGGATTATGACCATAATGCCCCCACGCCAGAGCATCTTGAAAAAACGCATGAGCCGTTTTTTAAAACCATTCGTGAGGCAAATCCAACTCTGCCTGTGGTTATGATGTCAAAGCCAGATTTTGACAATGGCAAGGAAGAAAATATAAGGCGCCGTGAAATAATCAAAAAAACCTATAAAAACGCCATTGATAATGGCGACAAAAATGTTTATTTTATCGACGGAGAGACCTTTTTTGGCAACACAGAGCGTTCAATTTGCACAGCAGAGGGCACTCACCCCACAGACCTTGGCTTTATGCGCATGGCAGAGGTGATTTATCCTGTGCTAAAATCAATTTTGGAGAAAAAGCAATGAAAATTTACAAATCAATAACTGAGCTTATCGGAAATACACCCATTGTTGAGGCATCGCGCTTTTCAAGGGCTAATGATATAGACGCGCGCCTTCTCTTGAAGCTTGAATGCTTTAATCCTGCCTCAAGCGCTAAGGATAGAGTGGCAAGGGAAATGATAGAGCAGGCAGAAAAGGATGGCAAGCTCAAGGCTGGAAGCACAATAATTGAGCCAACCTCAGGAAACACAGGAATAGGACTTGCCTCAATAGCGACAGCTAGGGGCTATAAATGCATAATTGTAATGCCTGATACAATGTCACAGGAGCGACGCACGCTTATGAAGGCATACGGGGCAGAGCTTGTTCTAACAGACGGCAAAAAGGGAATGCAGGGCGCAATTGATAAGGCTAATGAAATTGCAAGGCAAACACCAAATTCCTTTATCGCAGGTCAGTTTGAAAATCCAGCCAATCCAGAGGCACACAAAAAGACCACAGGCCCTGAAATTTGGAAAGATACCGATGGATGTGTCGATATTTTTGTAGCTTGCGTAGGTACAGGTGGCACCCTTTCAGGCGTAGGCGAATATTTGAAGAGCAAAAATCCAAGCATTAAAATTGTAGCTGTAGAGCCAGCAGCCTCTCCCTTGCTTTCAAAGGGAGTAGCAGGTCCTCATAAAATACAGGGCATAGGCGCTAACTTCGTTCCTAAAACGCTAAATCAGGAAATCTATGACGAGATAATCACAGTAGAGGACGACGAGGCATACGAATATTCTAAAAGGCTTGTTAATAGCGAGGGAATATTTGTTGGTATATCCTCAGGCGCAGCGCTTTGCGCAGCAGCCAAAATAGCAAAAAGGCCTGAAAACAAGGGAAAAACAATAGTAGCCCTCATGCCAGATAGTGGCGAGAGATATCTTTCAACCCCAAGCTTTATATAAATAAAAATCGAGGCAAACGCCTCGATTTTTTTTAAACAATGGAATTACAGGCTTGGTAGCTCGATACTCCTTTGGAGTAACCTTGCATATTTCCTTAAAATTTCTTATGAAGGAATAGACAGAGGAATATCCAACCTCTAAATTCAGCACACAAGGAATAAAGAATTCCTTTTTTCTTCAAGGTTGGGTCACTATCATAAGTCTTGCAAAGCATGCTTAAAACGTTCTTTGAGGGCGTGAATTTGTTGCTTTGAGGTATTAAGCCAGCCACCTGTGATGAAAAGGTCTTTCCCAGATTAGAAAATTCGTAAACCATAATTACCTCTATGACAAATTTTGCAAATAAATTATACAACATATGACAAGAAAAGAAGCATCCCTTTTGCAATGGCAATGTATATAGTTGAAAATGATGAAATTAAATATGCTCAATCTAAAAACACATCAAAGGGCTCTATGCAAAAGGGAAATGTAACACTTAATCTTGTTACTATCAATTCAGTAGTAAATTAAATAAAAATCCCAACGGAACTCGTTGGGATTTTTTATTAGATTTATTTAACTCTTCTAAACCAAAGTAGCTTTTCGACAGGTGAATCAAGCGTAATAACGCTTCTACCCTCATAAATGCTTCCGTCAGAGTCTGTCCATTTCCCAAATGGGAATGTTATATTCTTTTGATAGGTGCCCTTGGTGATAATAGGGCAAACCAAAATATCCTCTCCAAGCATAAATTCATCGGCTATTGTGGCATATCCTTGATGCGGGTCGTTATATTCAAGTGAACGCAAAATAGGCTCGCCAGTTTTTTCCGCATTCGACACAAGCTCAATTATTTCATCTGACATAGATATGTGTAGCTTATAAGCGTCTATGATAGACCTATATGCATTTTCGGATAAGCACTTCCAGGGAGCCCTTGAAAATTGCATCATAGGAAAAAGGGCAGAGGCTTGAGCCATTCTTATAAATAACTCCTCGTCAATCTTAAAGCCGGGCTGGTAATCATCAGTCCAGCTTCCACCACCTATCATATCAGGGCAAATAAACGGATGACCGAACAAGCCCTGCAAAATAGAGCAAGGCAAAAGCGATTCTATACCACCACCCTGCCAAACATGCTCACGGTCACAAAGGCGCTGAATAGTTGGCTTTCCACCACCCTTAAAGGTATCCTTGTATTCGTGGTAGGTGTATTTTGCACCAAATTCATTCCAAGCCAAGTTAAGAGCCTCTTGGTCGTGGTCATCTCTTGGAGTGCCGTTTATCATTGATTTAGGAGAGTACATAAAATATGAGCCACCATCAAACTTAAAGCCGTCAACACCATATTCTGACATAAGAAAATCAAGCTTATCGCCAAGATATTTTCTGTCACATTCCTTTCGCAAGTCAAGAATAGCAGAGTAGCCGTTCCACCATTCAATAAGCGCGACCTTGCCCTCGTTATTTCGTAAAAACAGCTTGTCATAGCCCTCTGGATTGAACAAGCTACCTATAGCCTTGCAAAAATCAACACCGTCAGCGGTCACCATAGGTGTCACCCAAAGCATTACGATAAAGCCAAGAGAATGAAGCTCATCAATCATAGCACGAGGGTCAGGAAATTTATAAGGGTCAAATTGCCATTGTCCATATCTTTTGTGCCAGCCCTCATCGATCATCAAAATTCCGGGATCAAATCCATTGTCGACAATTGCATGTGCATACTCCAAAACACCTTTTTGAGTAGGCTCATAGTTAAATTCAACCCAAGTATTAAATTGTGCAGTTTTGAAAAAATCGCGAGGAAGCGTCTTTCCAAGCTTGCGCGTTTGCTCGAATGGAAAATGCTTTTCCATTGACGCAACATAAGCATCACGCAGGCAAGTGCCCTGCTCATAAAGCTCAAAATTCCCATCGCCCTCAAAGCAAAGCTCACCATTTTCAACCCATACCTTGAAGCTTTTATCACTCCATATATATCTGCCAAGCGATGATAAGAAAAGAGGCATCATTTGATTGTGAGCATCAAATTTATAGTCCTTGCAATAATGACTATTTGAATTTATAGGCATATCTGTGCCGTCAGCAACAGCACCACCCCAAAAAAATTCATTTTCTTTGAATTTTACTCTAAATTCCATAATCTTCCCCTGAAAATTATAATTCATATTTTAATTATAACATTCTATATTAGTTAAATCAATGTTTAATGAAATGATTTTATGAATTCACTTGAATTTTTGTTGGCATTGTGCTAATATATTTTACGAAAAAAGGAAAGGAGAGGCTTATGAGAGAGCAAAATAATTTTGTAGCTGGCATAAAGGATGGCTTGCCAATTTGTCTTGGCTATCTTTCTGTAGCCTTTGCCTTTGGCATTACAGCGGTAAATTCAGGACTTACAATTTGGCAGGCAGTTTTAATTTCTATGCTCAATGTCACATCGGCAGGACAGCTTGCTGGAGTGCCGATAATTGTCGGTGATGGCACTCTTTTTGAGCTTGGCTTGGCACAGCTGATAATAAATCTGCGTTATGCGCTAATGTCCGTTTCCTTGTCACAAAAATTCGGCAAAAGCGTGCGCCTTGTAGATAAATTCCTAGTTTCCTTTGTCAACACAGATGAGGTTTTTGCAGTTTCCTCGTCAAAGGGAATGGATGTTGGCAGGAATTACATGTATGGTATAACGCTAACCCCATTTTTAGGTTGGACTCTTGGCACACTTCTTGGCGCAGTTGCAGGTAATATCTTGCCGGCAATTATAATTTCTGCACTAGGCATTGCAATTTATGCAATGTTTGTTGCAATTGTTACACCTACCGCGAGGAAAGAGCGTCCAGTGCTTCTTTGCTCACTCTTTGCAATAGCGCTTAGCTGTGTTTTCAATTATGTTCCATTTTTGAAGGAGCATATTTCAAGTGGCTTTATAATTATAATTTGCACATTGGTGGCAAGCGTTGTCTTTGCCCTGGTTGCACCTCTACCCGAGGAAAAGGCGCAGGAGGTGGAAATAGATGGTTGAGACAGGACAATTTTTTCTATACCTTCTTGTAATGGCAGGAGTTACATACCTTGTTCGTATGGTGCCCATGGTGCTTGTGAAAAAGAAGATAACTAACACCTTTGTTCGCTCCTTCCTTTACTATGTTCCGTACGCAGTTTTGTCAGTAATGACAATACCAGCAATTTTCTCATCAACCTCGTATCTTGCGTCGGCAATTTGTGGCTTTGCAGTAGCCTTGGTGCTTTCGTATTTTAATCGTAGCCTCTTAGTCGTTGCCGCTTCAGCATGTGGTACAGTTCTTGTGGTTGAGCTGATAATTAAATACCTTATACTTTAAAAGTCGAGATTATCTCGGCTTTTTCTGTTGCTTGACATTAGACCTTAAATATGATAAAATAATAAAGATATATTAATTAAAGAAAGGGGCAAAATTATGTACGAATATCTGCTTTCCGTAATAATGCCTGTATATAATTCTGCCTTGTATCTTGAAGAGGCGATAGACAGCATTATAGACCAAACGCTTGGAATTGATAAAATCCAGCTCATTTTAGTAGATGATGGCTCGACGGATGGAAGCGCCGAAATAATAAAAAAATACTCGACTATGTATCCAAAAAGCATAGTGTCCGTATCAAAGGAAAATGGTGGCGTATCGAGTGCAAGAAACGCAGGGCTTGCACATGTGAAGGGAAAATATGTTACCTTTCCAGACCCTGATGATACAATATCTAAAAATTCATATAAGGACGCCATAGCCTTTTTTGAAAAGCATTATGATGAAATAAATGTAGTATCCTTTCCAATCCACTTCTTTGGAGATGGAGAGGGGGCGCATGCTTTAAATGCCAAATTTGAAAACGGTGAGAGAATAATAGACCTCGAAAAGGAAGGCGAGTTTCAGCTTCATATAACCTCTAGCATAATAAAAGCAGAGGCGTCAGATGAAATTCATTTTAAGCCCTCGCTTGTAGCATCAGAGGATGCAGAGGTGCTTTTAAGGCTCCTTATAGACAAGCCATATCTTGGCGTAGTACCGAGCGCACGCTATAATTATCGTAGAAGAGCAGGCTCATTAATAAGCACGGCTACAGGCAAAAAGGGCTGGTATAGTGATCACCTTATAGAATACTTTGAGAGTGTTATCAATTACGCACGCTCAAGGCGAGATTCTATACCTTGCTTTATACAAAGCGCGATTATGTATGACCTCTCATGGAAGCTTGCCCAAAGAGAAGCGCCTCTTAGTGAGAAGGAAATAAGTACCTTTAAAACGAGATTCTTTGATATTATTCGTACCCTTGATAAGAGCGTTATTTTGGATTGTAAGAACCTAGATATTACCACAAAGCAATATTTGCTTACAAAAACGCACACACCTGTAAATCCGAGCGATTATAGATATACTCTTGAATTTATCGACACCTGTGGTGATAAATTCAAAATTTCTGCTCGCATTTCGTATCCTGTGGGATATGGAGAGCCACTTGAGGGAATAGCCTTTGTTAGTGGTAATCAAATAAGCGTTCCCTTGGAGTATGAGGAAAAAAGTATATTTCTTGGCGAGGTGATAGCAAAAAGGGCACTTTTCAGCATTGAGATACCAAAGGAAGGTGCATCTGTATATTTCGCCATGAGAGTAAATGGTGAAATCGTTATAGCCAGCTCCTTAGATTTTGGAAGATTTTTCCCACTTGAAAATAAATATAGCACCTCGTTTGCCTCTCTCGATAATATGATTATTTCGTACGAGGAAAGCGCATTGATAATAGATGAGGCGAGCAAGAAAAAGCTAAAAAGGCACGAAAAATCATTCCTTCAAGAGCTTTGGAAATCTAACGCCTTTGCAGAGCGTAAGGCGGTTATTGCACGCGTGCTTGCTAAAATTTTTGGTCGCTTTAAAAGAAAACCCCTGTGGCTGATTAGCGACCGATTAAGTGTTGCAGGCGATAATGGAGAGGCGCTTTTTGTGCATCTTTGCAACACCAAATTCAAGGATGCAAAATTCGTCTACGCAATAAGAAAGGGAAGCGACTATAAGCGCCTTAAGAAAATAGGCAGTGTTGTTGATCGCGCCTCGCTCAAATATAAAATAATGCATCTTGTAGCCGATGTTATAATTTCCTCACAGGCTGAGGATGCAGTAATTGACCCATTTGATTATTACGGACAGCCATATAAGGATATACTTGCAAAAAAGCCATTTGTATTTTTACAGCATGGCGTTATAAAGGACGACCTTTCTGCGTGGCTTAATAAATATAACAAAAACATAAAGGGCTTTGTATGCTCGGCGCAGACTGAATATGATTCAATACTTAAAGCAAAAGCCTACCACTATACAGAAAACGAGCTTTGGCTAACAGGCCTTGCGCGCTTCGATAGGCTTGAGAATAAAAGAGAAAAAATCATTACAGTAATGCCAACCTGGCGAAGATATCTTGTAAACAAAATCAATATAGCAACAGGCGAGTGGAATAAGAGTAGTCAAATTGAAAATAGCGAGTACATTTCATTTTGGAATACCTTTCTTTCTGATAAGAGAATAGAAAATGCCCTTTTGGAGAGTGGCTATAAAATCCTGCTTGTACCTCATCCTAACATGAGAAAAAGCATTGATTTAATTCACACATCCCCCCTTGTGTCGCTTGATACAAGCACCTCCTATCGTGAGCTTTATAAAATAAGTGCGCTATTAATTACCGACTATTCCTCAACTGCCTTTGACATGGCGTATCTCGAAAAGCCGATAATTTATGCGCAATTTGACAAGGAGCAATTTTTCTCTGGTGCACACACCTATAAAAGGGGCTATTTTGATTACGAAAAAAATGGCTTTGGAAAAGTTGTCTATACTCTTGACGGACTGGTGGACTCTGTGCTACAATGTATCGAAAATGATTGCGCACAAGAGCCCCTTTATCGCGACAGAATTAATGATTTCTTTGCATATCGTGACAAAAACAGCTGTGCGCGCATAGTACAAAAAATAATAGACCTAGGAGCAAAAAATGATAACAGTAAATAATTTAACCTTTAACTTTGGTGGACAGGTGCTTTTTAAGGATGTAAATCTTAAATTCACCCCAGGCAACTGCTATGGCGTAATTGGCGCAAACGGAGCGGGTAAGAGTACATTTCTTCGTATTCTTTGTGGAGAGCTTGAGCCAAGCAAGGGCGAGGTTAGTATTCCTGACACAGTGAGAATGTCCGTGCTTAAGCAAAACCACTTTGCCTATGATACATTCACAGTTCTTGATACAGTAATTCAAGGCAACGAAAGACTTTATGAGGTTATGAAGCAAAAGGATGCTCTTTATGCAAAGGAGGATTTCACCGACGAGGACGGAATCTTGGCATCTGAGCTGGAGGCAGAATTTGCTGAAATGAATGGCTGGGAGGCAGAAAGTGACGCCTCAAAGCTTATACAGGGACTTGGACTTAGCGAGGATATGCTATACGATACAATGTCAACTCTTAAGGAAAGCGAAAAGGTAAAGGTGCTTTTGGCGCAGGCTCTTTTTGGCAATCCTGATATCATACTTCTTGACG